>NZ_JBYSZI010000005.1:0-105222 GCF_058787075.1 Cupriavidus sp. FW305-46 | reverse complement strand
TTGCGGCCCCACCCCGTTTTGTTTTGCCTGGCCAGCCGTCAGCGCTTCCTTGTGGCTGGCGGCTGAATCACCGTCGGCAGCGCCTTGGGCAGGGTATCCGGATAGTCCCGGCTGAAGTGCAGGCCCCGGCTTTCATGGCGCGAGTAGGCGCTGTCCACGATCAGCGAGGCCACTTCGACCAGGTTGCGTAGCTCCAGCAGGTCGCTGGTGACGCGGAAGTTGGCGTAGTACTCGGCGATTTCCTCGCGCAGCAGGCCGATGCGGTGCTGAGCGCGCTCCAGCCGCTTGCTGGTGCGCACGATGCCGACGTAGTTCCACATCATGCGGCGCAGCTCGTCCCAGTTGTGCGACACCACCACTTCCTCGTCGGCATCGGAGACGCGGCTTTCATCCCAGGCCGGCAGCGTGATGTCAGGCAGGCCGGCCTTGTCCTTGGAAGCGATGTCCTCGGCCGCGGCGCGGCCGATCACCATGCATTCGAGCAGCGAGTTGGAGGCCAGCCGGTTGGCGCCATGCAGGCCGGTGCAGGCGGTTTCGCCCACCGCGTACAGATTGCCGATATCGGTGCGCCCGGAGGTGTCGGTGACCACGCCGCCGCAGGTGTAGTGGGCGGCCGGCACCACGGGAATCGGCTCGCGCGTGATGTCGATGCCGAGCTCCAGGCAGCGCGCGTGGATGGTCGGGAAGTGTTCTTTCAGGAAGGATTCGGGCTGGTGGCTGATGTCCAGGTAGACGCAGTCCAGGCCGCGCTTCTTCATCTCGAAGTCGATCGCGCGCGCCACCACGTCGCGCGGGGCCAGTTCGGCGCGCGCATCGTGTTCGGGCATGAAGCGGGTGCCATCGGGCAGCTTGAGCAGGCCGCCTTCGCCGCGCACCGCTTCGGAGATCAGGAAGGACTTGGCGTAGGGGTGGTACAGGCAGGTCGGGTGGAACTGGATGAACTCCATGTTCGAAACCCGGCAGCCCGCGCGCCAGGCCATGGCGATGCCGTCGCCGGTGGCCGTATCCGGGTTGGTGGTGTACAGGTAGACCTTGCCGGCACCGCCCGCGGCCAGCACGGTGTGCGTGGCGGTGAGGGTGCGCACCGCGCCGGTGCTGTCGTCCAGTACGTACAGGCCGTAGCAGCGGTTGCCCGGCAGCCCCAGCTTGCGCGAGGTGATCAGGTCGATCGCGAAGTGGTCTTCCAGGATGGTGATGTTCGGGTGCTGCATGGCCTGCTGCAGCAGCGTGCTGACCACGGCATGGCCGGTGGCGTCGGCGGCGTGGATGATGCGCCGGCGGCTGTGGCCGCCTTCGCGCGTCAGGTGGAAGCCCAGTTCGGCCTGCTCGTCGCGCGTGAACGGCACGCCGCGGTCGATCAGCCACTGGATGGCCTCGCGCCCATGCTCCACGATGAAGCGCGTGGCCTCTTCGTCGCACAACCCCGCACCGGCGACGAGCGTGTCCTGCGTATGCTCGTCATGGCTGTCGCCGGAATCCAGCACGGCGGCAATACCGCCCTGCGCCCAGTCGCTGGCGCCCTGGGTCATGGCGCGCTTGCTGAGGATGGCCACCCGGTGGGTGTCGGCCAGTTGCAGCGCGACCGTAAGGCCGGCCAGGCCGCTGCCGACGATGGCGACGTCGAAATTCATGGTGCGGAGTGCGCTGGGGGGCGCCAGGCAAAAAGGAGGAAACGGGAAAGTCTACACCTGAAGCGCCATCCCGCGCATCAGCGCGTCGCGTGGGGGTGGGCGCTTATCGCCGCGCGGGCCTGCGCGGCGCGCAGGCAACAAAAAGCCCCGCGGCATGGCGGGGCTTTCTGGCGGGAACCGGGATCAATTACTTGATCTTGGTTTCCTTGTAAGCGACGTGCTTGCGGGCGACGGGATCGAACTTCATGATCTCCATCTTTTCCGGCATGGTGCGCTTGTTCTTGGTGGTCGTGTAGAAATGACCCGTACCTGCGGTCGATTCCAGCTTGATCTTGTCGCGGCCGCCCTTGCTTGCCATGATGTGCTCCTAATTAGACTTCGCCGCGTGCGCGCAGGTCGGCGAGCACGGAGTCGATGCCTTTCTTGTCGATCAGGCGCAGGCCGGCGTTCGAGACGCGCAGGCTCACCCAGCGGTTTTCGGATTCAACGAAGAAACGACGATTCTGCAGGTTGGGCAGAAAACGGCGCTTGGTCTTGTTGTTTGCGTGGGAAACGTTGTTGCCGACCATCGGCGCTTTCCCGGTCACTTGACAGACGCGTGCCATGAAGCACTCCTAAATCTTCTATTCGTGGACAATGTTCGCAACAGATCAACAAAAGGCGCGCGGGCCCGGACTGCAGCGGTTGAGACTTCAGCAAAACGGGCATTATAGACCGGATTCCCTCGCCGAATCAATGCCTTCTGTGCTTTGGCGTTATCCGGTGTTGCTGCGCTGTATATGCCGTGGCGTTGGCGTCACAGCCCGGGCAGGCGGTCGCAGCAGTCGGCCAGCGAGCGGATTTCCTGGCCGGCCACGATGAAATGGTCGAGCAGCCGCACGTCGATCAGATCGAGGGTGCGCGCCAGTTCGTGGGTCAGGCGGATGTCGCTCTGGCTCGGCGCGGTGGTGCCGCGCGGGTGGTTGTGCGCGACGATGATGCCGGCCGCATTATGCACCAGGGCCTGGCGCGCCACCTCGCGCGGGTAGACGGCGGTGCGCGTCAGCGTGCCGCGGAACAGTTCTTCACTGGCCACCATGCGGTTGCGCGGATCCAGGAACAGGCACAGGAAGACCTCGTGCGGCAGCGGCGCCAGCGTCAGGCGCAGGTAGTTGCGCACCGCCGCCGGGCCGTCGAAGCCGGTGGGCAGGCGCAGCGATTCAGCCAGCGCGCGCCGGGCCAGCTCCGGAATGGCCTGCAGCTGGGCATACTTGGTTTCGCCCATGCCCCGGACGCTTGTCAGTGCGCGCCCCTCGGCCGCGAACAGGGCTGTCAGCGAGCCGAAGCGGTGCAACAGCTCGCGTGCGAGGTCCACGGCACTTTTTCCGGCAGCGCCCACGCGCAGCAGGATGGCCAGCAGCTCGGCGTCGGACAGGGCGGCGGCGCCGCTTTCCATCAGTTTCTCGCGGGGCCGCTCGCAGGCGGGCCAGTTGGCAATGGTCATGAGCACTCCAGGGTAGTCACGCCGTGATGAGGGTGAGGCCGGGCCCGGGGCGGCGGGCAATGGGCCAGTCGAATACAATACGGGTTGTTGACCGGTTGATCACCCATGAATTTGCAAACTTTCGCGTCGGAAACCGACGGCGGCACGGCTGGCCGCAAGACTGTCCAGGCCGACTCTTTCCTGACCCTGCACTACAGCATCGCGCTCGAGAACGGCACCGAGGTCGTCAGCACGTTCGAGGAGAAGCCCGCCACGCTGCTGCTCGGCCAGGGCCAGTTCGCGCCGACGCTGGAGCAGGCGCTGCTCGGCATGCCCGAAGGCGAGCGCATGACCTACCGGCTGGCGCCGGAGCAGGCCTTTGGCCCGCGCAACCCCGAGCTGCTGCAGTGGGTGTCGCTGGCCACGCTGCGCGAGAACAGTTCCTTCGAAGAGGACTACAGCCCGGGCGACCTGGTTGAGTTCAACGCGCCCGGCGGCGGCAAGTACGCGGGTGTGCTCAAGGAGTTCGGCGAGACCGCCGCGCTCTTTGACTTCAACCATCCGCTGGCCGGGCAGACCATCCTGTTCGACGTGCAGCTGATCGGCATTCTCTGAGCGCGCCGCACGTGTGCCGAACCATCCTGATACCGCAGCATGCCTGACCTGACCCCCGCACCCGACGCAGAAATCCTGATGGCGCAGCCGCGCGGCTTCTGCGCCGGCGTGGATCGTGCCATCGAGATCGTCGAGCGTGCGCTCGAGCGCTTCGGCGCGCCCATCTACGTGCGCCACGAGATCGTTCACAACGCCTATGTGGTGGCCGACCTGCGCCGCAAGGGCGCGGTGTTCGTGCGCGAGCTCGACGAGGTGCCCGCGGGCGCCACCGTCATCTTCAGCGCCCATGGCGTGTCGCGCGAAGTGCGTGCCGACGCCGCCGCGCGCGGGCTGCACGTGTTCGATGCCACCTGCCCGCTGGTGACCAAGGTGCATGTCGAGGTGAGCAAGATGCGCGCCGAGGGCTGCGAGATCGTGATGATCGGGCATCGCGGCCATCCGGAAGTGGAGGGCACCATGGGCCAGGCCAGCAGCGGCATGCTGCTGGTGGAGTCGGTGGCCGACGTCGCCACGCTGCAGGTTGCCGACCCGTCGCGGCTGGCCTACGTGACCCAGACCACGCTGTCGGTGGATGAGACCCGCGAGATCGTGGCCGCGCTCAAGGCGCGCTTCGCGCAAATCCGCGAGCCCAAGAAGCAGGACATCTGCTATGCCACGCAGAACCGCCAGGACGCGGTGAAGTTCATGGCGCCGCAGGTGGAGGTGGTGATCGTGGTGGGCAGCCCCAACAGCTCCAATTCCAACCGCCTGCGCGAGCTGGCCGAGCGCCTGGGCGTGCCGGCCTATATGGTGGACGCCCCCGAGCAGGTGCGCCCCGAATGGATCGCCGGCAAGCGCCGCATCGGCCTGACCGCCGGGGCTTCGGCGCCCGAGGCGCTGGCCCAGTCCATCGTCGAGCGCCTGCGTGAGCTTGGCGCGCGCCAGGTGCGCCCGCTTGACGGCATCGAAGAGAACATGGCCTTCCCGCTGCCGCGCGGGCTGCTGCCGGCCAGCGCCGCCGCCTGATCCGGTGCGGGCCGTGCCCGCCTGCCAGCCCCGCCTTGAACAAGGGCGCCGCTTGATGCGGCGCCCTTTGTCTTTGGTACGCCCGATTTGCAGCCGGCCGGCGCGAATAATGCACGGCGATGGTGCAGGTAATACATGGCTGTCCTGCGGATCAGACAAATCAGGGTAATCCCCCGGTTTGGGGTTTTCCCTATTATGGTGCGGCGCTACATTCTGCACATTAGAGAACGGTGCAGCTGAATTTAAATGAAACACCTAATTAATAAAGGCGCATTATAGGTGGTGCCGGCGATGCTTATCCGCCCCATCGGGCGGCGCAGGCACGATTCTTGTAAGTAGGTGAGGCGGCCGCGTCATGTGAGCGGGAATTGCCGCAATCTGTGCATTGGGGAAATTCCCTAGCTCATTTGACCGGTAAATGGTTAAGGATGTTGCGTCGCGTATTGCATCGACTAAGAAAGGGGATACAATGCGCGCGTTTCAAATTGAAACTAAACAAAGGCGGTCCAGGGAAACGTCCGGGAGGCGTTGAAAATCCCTGTCTTCGTGAATCCTAGGAGATCACTCATGCAAATCACGTTTGCCAAGATTCTGCCGATTGCGGCCGCAGTGGCGCTGGTAGCAGCTTGCGGCAAGAAGGAAGAGAAGCCGGCTGATGCGGCGCCTTCGGCGCCGGCGGCAGCCGCTCCTGCAGCGGGCGGCGGTGAAGTCGTCGTCAAGATCGGCCACGCGGCCCCGCTGACCGGCGGCATCGCGCACCTTGGCAAGGACAACGAAAACGGCGCCCGCCTGGCCGTGGAAGAAGTCAACAAGACCGGCCTGGAGATCGGTGGCAAGAAGATCAAGCTGGAACTGATCGGCGAAGACGATGCCGCTGACCCCAAGACCGGCACCTCCGTGGCGCAGAAACTGGTCGACGCCAAGGTCGTGGCAGTGGTCGGCCACCTGAACTCGGGCGTGTCGATCCCGGCCTCGAAGATCTACAGCGACGCCGGCATCGTGCAGATCTCGCCGTCGTCGACCAACCCGGACTACACCAAGCAGGGCTTCAAGACCACCTACCGCGTGGTCGCCACCGATGCCCAGCAAGGCCCGGCACTGGCCAACTACGCCGCCAAGACCCTGCATGCCAAGAGCGTGGCCATCGTCGACGATGCCACCGCCTACGGCAAGGGCCTGGCCGACGAGTTCGAGAAGACCGCGAAGGCGGCCGGCGTGAACGTGGTGGCGCGTGAAGCCACCAACGACAAGGCCACCGACTTCAAGGCCATTCTGACCAAGATCAAGGGCAAGAAGCCTGACGTCATCATGTACGGCGGCATGGACGCCACCGGCGGCCCGTTCGCCAAGCAGGCCAAGGAACTTGGCATCGGCGCCAAGATCGTCGGCGGCGACGGCGTCTGTACCGACAAGGTGGCTGAACTGGCCGGCGATGCCGTGTCGAACATCATCTGCTCGGAAGCAGGCCTGGCCCTGTCGAAGATGGAGACCGGCGCCGAGTTCAACAAGCGCTACCAGGCTCGCTTCAACGCCCCGGTGCAGATCTACGCACCGTTCACGTATGACGCCGTGATGGTCGTGGTCGACTCCATGAAGCGCGCCAACTCGACCGAGCCGGCTGCCATCCTGGCCGAAATGCCCAAGACCAATTACAAGGGCGTGATCGGCAATATCGCCTTCGACGAGAAGGGCGACATGAAGGAAGGCACCATCACGCTGTACGAGTACAAGGACAAGAAGAAGTCCGTCCTCGACGTCGTGAAGATGTAATCTGGGCTTACCGGCCCATCCGAACGGCACCGTGAGTATTTTGCGGTGCCGTTCTTTTTAGCCTCGCCTAATGTAGAAGCATCCTTACCATGGATGGAGCAGGGCAGGTCGCTTACCAGCAAACCAACCACCGCAACGTTACCCATTACACACCATGGTCCCCCCCCCGGCATCCACACCATGCCGCAAGGTCCGGGACTGAAGCAGGAGTTTTCATGGATATCTTTATCCAGCAGATCGTGAACGGTCTGGTGCTCGGCAGCATCTATGCGCTGATCGCACTGGGCTACACCATGGTCTACGGTATTCTCGGCATCATCAACTTCGCCCACGGCGATGTGCTGATGATCGGCGCGCTGACCGCCCTGTCAGCCATCCTCGGATTGCAGAAGTTCGCCCCCGGCCTGCCTGAATGGCTGACGCTGGTGATCGCCACGCTGGTCGCGATGCCGGTCTGCGCGATCCTGTCCTATTCGATCGAGCGGATCGCCTACCGGCCCTTGCGCAATGCGCCACGGCTGGCCCCGCTGATCACCGCCATCGGCGTCTCCATCATCCTGCAGACGATGGGCATGCTGATCTGGTCGCGCAACCCGCTGACCTTCCCGCAGCTGCTGCCGTCTGAGCCGATCGACATCGGCACGACCGGCGCCACCATCACCGGCAAGGAAATGGTCATCATCGGCATGGCCGTGATGGTGATGTCCGGCCTGCTGGCCCTGGTCAACCGCACCAAGCTCGGCCGCGCCATGCGCGCCACCGCCGAGAACCAGAAGGTGGCCGGCCTGATGGGCGTGAACCCCAATTTCGTCATTTCCGCCACCTTCATGATCGGCGCCACGCTGGCCGCGCTGGCCGGCGTGATGATGGCCACCAACTACGGCAATGCCCACTTCTACATGGGCTTCATCCCCGGCCTGAAGGCGTTTACCGCCGCAGTGCTGGGCGGCATCGGCAACCTGGCTGGCGCCATGGTCGGCGGCATGCTGCTGGGCCTGATCGAAGCGCTCGGCGCCGGCTATATCGGCGACCTGACCAACGGCGTCTTCGGTTCGAACTACCAGGACGTCTTTGCCTTTATCGTGCTGATCACCGTGCTCGTCTTCCGTCCGTCCGGCATCATGGGCGAACGCGTGGCGGATCGCGCCTGAGGAGAGCGAATCCATGAATACTCCGATTCCATCCACGGCAGCCGTCGCGGCGCCCACCAAGGTGCCGGCCAAGACCCTGGCCGCACTGATTGGCTTCCTGGTGATCGCCCTGTGCGCACCGTTCTTCGTCCAGACCCTGGGCGGCAACTACTGGGTCCGCGTGCTGGACTTCGCGCTGCTGTACATCATGCTGGCGCTGGGCCTGAACATCGTGGTGGGCTTTGCCGGCCTGCTTGACCTGGGCTATATCGCGTTCTACGCGGTCGGCGCCTACCTGATGGCGCTGCTGGGCTCGCCCCACCTGGCGAACCAGTTCGAATGGATCCAGCAACTGTTCCCCACCGGCATCCACCTGTCGATGTGGTTCGTGTTGCCGATCGCGATCCTGGTAGCCGCCACTTTCGGCGTGCTGCTCGGGGCGCCAACGCTGAAGCTGCGCGGCGACTACCTCGCCATCGTGACGCTGGGCTTCGGCGAGATCGTCCGCATCTTCATGAACAACCTTGACCGCCCGGTCAACATCACCAACGGGCCCAAGGGCATCACCGCGGTGGACCCGGTCCATATCTTCGGCTTCGACTTCTCGAAGTCGCACGAGATCTTCGGACTCAAGTTCACGCCGGTGTTCATGTACTACTACCTGCTGGTGTTCCTGGTCATCGTGATCGTGTTCGTGAGCCTGCGGCTGCAGACCTCGCGTATCGGCCGCGCTTTCGTGGCCATCCGCGAAGACGAGATCGCCGCCAAGGCAATGGGCATCAACACCCGCAACATCAAGCTGCTGGCCTTCGCCATGGGCGCTTCGTTCGGCGGCGCCTCGGGCGCGGTGTTCGGCGCATTCCAGGGCTTCGTGTCGCCGGAATCGTTCACGCTGTGGGAATCGATCTACGTGCTGGCCATCGTGGTGCTCGGCGGCATGGGCCATATCCCGGGCGTGATCCTGGGCGGCGTCCTGCTGGTGGGCTTCCAGGAGTTGCTGCGCGTGGTGGCGGAGCCGATGCAGACCGGCTTGTTCGGCCATGTCATCGTCGATGCCGAAGTGCTGCGCCAGCTGCTGTTCGGCCTGGCCCTGGTCGGCGTCATGCTGTATCGCCCGGCAGGCATCTGGCCGTCGCCGCGCAAGGAAGACCGCCCGGTGGTGCGCCGTGCGGGCAGCGTGGGCCGTTTCTGACCAGGAGGACAACATGAGCAACAACGATTTCCTCCTGTCGGTACAGGGGGTCAACAAGCGTTTCGGCGGCCTGCAGGCACTGTCCGAGGTGGGCCTGCAGATCAAGCCGGGCGAGATCTACGGGCTGATCGGCCCCAACGGCGCCGGCAAGACCACCTTCTTCAACGTGATCACCGGCCTGTACACGCCGGATTCAGGCGAGTTCGTGCTGGGCGGCAAGCCCTACCAGCCGACCGCCGTGCATGAGGTGGCCAAGGCCGGCATCGCGCGCACGTTCCAGAACATCCGCCTGTTCGGCGAGATGACCGCGCTCGAGAACGTGATGGTGGGGCGCCACGTGCGCTCCAAGGCCGGCGTGTTCGGCGCGATCTTCCGCCCGCCCGCGGTGCGCCGCGAGGAAGAGGGCATCGAGGACATGGCGCACGACCTGCTCGACTATGTCGGCATCGGCAAGTACGCCAACTTCACCGCGCGCAACCTCTCCTACGGCCACCAGCGCCGGCTCGAGATCGCGCGGGCGCTGGCGACCGAGCCCAAGCTGCTGGCGCTGGACGAACCGGCCGCGGGCATGAATGCGACCGAGAAGGTGGAGCTGCGCGGACTGCTCGACAAGATCCGCAACGATGGCAAGACCATCCTGCTGATCGAGCACGACGTGAAGCTGGTGATGGGCCTGTGCAACCGCATGACGGTGCTGGACTACGGCAAGGTGATTGCCCAGGGCCTGCCGCACGAAGTGCAGAACAACCCCGCGGTGATCGAGGCCTACCTCGGCGCATCGGCACACTGATGGCCGGAGGACAAGCAATGACACAGACAGTACTGAAGATCTCCGGCCTCAAGGTCGCCTACGGCGGCATCCAGGCCGTCAAGGGCATCGACCTGGAAATCCGGGACGGCGAGCTGGTGACGCTGATCGGCGCCAACGGCGCCGGCAAGACCACCACCATGAAGGCCATCACCGGCCTGCAGGGCTGGGCCAGCGGCGACGTGGAATACATGGGCAAGTCGATCAAGGGCGTGCCCAGCTACGCGCTGCTCAAGCAGGGCCTGGCGATGGTGCCGGAAGGCCGCGGCGTGTTCGCGCGCATGACCATCACCGAGAACCTGCAGATGGGCGCCTACACGCGCAACGACGACGCCGGCATCAAGGCCGACGTCGAGCGCATGTTCGGCATCTTCCCGCGCCTGAAGGAACGCGCCAACCAGCTGGCGGGCACCATGTCCGGTGGCGAGCAGCAGATGCTGGCAATGGCGCGCGCGCTGATGAGCCAGCCCAAGGTGCTGCTGCTGGACGAGCCATCGATGGGCCTGTCGCCGATCATGGTCGAGAAGATCTTCGAGGTCGTGCGCGACATCTCGGGCCAGGGCGTGACCGTGCTGCTGGTGGAGCAGAACGCGCGCCTGGCGCTGCAGGCTGCCCACCGCGGCTATGTGATGGAGTCGGGCCTGATCACCATGAGCGGGGACGCCAAGCAGATGCTCGACGATCCCAAGGTGCGGGCCGCCTACCTGGGCGAGTAAGGCGCGCGCTGCCGCCTCCCACCCCGCCGCAAGAGGGGTGAGGGAGAGGGCAGGCGCACGCAGGCGCAAGGCCTTTCCCCTTGCTGCGGGGCCCCGCGCAACGCCTGCTCAGGCTGGCGTGCGCGGGTTCTGCGGCGCTGGCTCTCTCCCTCACTCCTTTGCGGCACCACAAAGAAAAAAGCCTCGCGCGAGCGAGGCTTTTTTTCCGTCTGGCGAATGAGCAGGCTCAGGCCAGCTTCTTCAGCAGCGTGCGCAGCATGCCGATCATCTGGTCGATCTCTTCGCGCGTCACGTTCAGCGCCGGCATGAAGCGCAGCAAATTGGCGCGCGGCGCGTTCAGCAGCAGGCCTTGCGGTGCCATGTCGCGGGCTTCTTCCACCAGTTGCGGGCCGATGTCCTTGCCCAGCATCAGCGCGCGCAGCAGACCGTTGCCGCGTTCGCCGGCCAGGCCGAACTCGGCGGACAGCGCCAGCAGCTGTTCCCTCAGGTATTCGCCCTTGGCCTTGACGTCGTCGAGGAAGCCCGGCGCGGTCAGCTGCTCGATCACGGCGCTGCCCACCGCGGTCATCAGCGGGTTGCCGTTGTAGGTGCCACCCTGGTCGCCGGCCTCGAAGCTGGCGACCTCGGCCTTGCACAGCAGCGCCGACAGCGGCACGCCGCCGCCGATGCCCTTGCCCAGCGTCATGATGTCCGGCTCCACGCCCGCCAGCTCGTAGGCGAACAGGGTGCCGCAGCGGCCGCAGCCGGTCTGCACTTCATCGACGATCAGCAGCAGCCTGTGCTTGTCGGCCAGCGCGCGCAGGCCCTGCATGAACTCGCGCGTGGCGGGGATCACGCCGCCTTCGCCCTGCACCGGTTCCAGCATGATGCCGACGGTCTTGTCGGTGATCAGCTTCTCCACCGAGGCCAGGTCGTTGAGATCGGCGCGCGGGAAGCCCGGCACCTGCGGCGCGAAGATGGTGTCCCAGCCGGCCTTGCCCGACGCGCTCATGGTGGCGAGCGTGCGGCCATGGAAGCTGTGGTCCATGGTGATGATCTCGAAGGCGCCGTCCTTGTGCTTGCGGCCCCATTTGCGCGCCAGCTTGATCGCGCCTTCGTTGGCCTCGGCGCCGCTGTTGGCGAAGAAGACCTTGTCGAAGCAGCTGTGGTCGGTCAGCTGCCGGGCCAGCTTGAGCATCGGCTCGTTGTAGAAGGCCGGGCTCGGGTTGATCAGCCGGTGCGACTGGGCCACCAGCGCGTCGATCATGCCCTGGTTGGAATGGCCCAGGCAGTTCACTGCCCAGCCCTGCACGAAGTCCAGGTATCGCTTGCCGTTGTGATCCGTCAGCCAGGAGCCCTTGCCCTCGGTGAACACGAGCTCGGGCCGGTTGGTGATGTACATCAGGGATTGGACGGGATACTCAGCAAATGCCATGGCGGACTCCAGGGGTCGGCTTTAAACGATGGACGGACGGGCGTAACAACCGGGACAAAAACAAAAAGCCACGGGGGTTGCCCGTGGCTCGTTGACATGAACAGACGCAGTCGACGGTCAGCCGCGCGGCACCCCAGCGGGGAGCGACGTACGGAAGCTGCGGCGTCGGTTGAAGGTCATGTGCATGCGGGCAAATATAAGGCGCATGCGCCCGGGTGTCAAAACGAATTTTGGCTGGCCCGGGCATTGTTGCGCTGAGGGAACGGCTCTCGGGCGGCCTCAGGCCGCGGGAGTGGCCGGGTGCATGTCGGCCTCGGAGGTGAACGAGTCGGCGAAGAACGCGTCCTCGTGCAGCTTGCACTGGCGGGTGAAGTCGCCGCGCGCGGCATTGATCATCACCGGGGCGCCGCAGGCATAGACCTCGTGGCCCGACAGGTCGGGATGGTCGGCGATCACGGCCTGGTGGACAAGGCCGGTGCGGCCCTGCCAGTTGTCTTCAGGCAGCGCGTCGGAGATCACCGGCACGTAGCGGAAGTTGGGCAGCTCGCGCGCCCACTGCTCGCACAGCGCGTGCATGTACAGGTCCTTGGGCCGGCGGCCGCCCCAGTACAGGGTCATCGGGCGCTGGATGCCGGTGTAGGCGGCGTGCTCGACGATGGCCTTGATCGGCGCGAAGCCGGTGCCGGAAGCCAGCAGGATGATCGGGGCCTCGGACTCCTCGCGCAGGAAGAAGCTGCCCAGCGGGCCCTCGAAGCGCAGGATGTCGCGCTCCTTCATGGCCGGCTGGCCTTCCCTGGCGCCGAAGACATAGTCGGTGAAGGCGCCGCCGGGCATATGGCGGATATGCAGTTCGATCGGGCCGTCTGCATGCGGCGGCGTGGCGATCGAATAGCTGCGGCGCTTGCCGTCGCGCAGCAGGAATTCCACGTACTGGCCGGCCAGGTACTGCATGCGCTCGGTCGCCGGCAGCTGCAGCTTGATGGCGATCACGTCGTCGGCCAGGCGCTCGATCGCGGTCACGCGGCACGGCACCTTCTTGATCGGGATGTCGCCCGCGCCGTGGACTTCGCGGCACTCGATGGTGACGTCCGAGGCGGCGTTGGCGCAGCAGAACAGGGCGCGGCCCTCGGTCTTCTCCTGCGCGGTCAGTGCCGCCGGGGCGTGGTCGCCCTGCACGATGGTGCCTTCGAGCACGCGGCCCTTGCACGAGCCGCAGGCGCCGTTCTTGCAGCCGTAGGGCAGCCCGATGCTGTGGCGCAGGGCCGCGCCGAGGATGGTTTCGTCCGCTGCCACTTCAAACTTGTGGCCGCTGGGCATGACGGTTACTTGATAAGCCATAATCGGTCTATGAGCCAAATTCTGTCGAAGCTGCAGCCCTCGCGCCTCTCACAAGTCCCGCGGCTGCCGGCGCCTTCGCGCCGGCTGGGCCGCCCGCGCCTGTTGATCGTCGGCTGCGGGGATGTGGGGACGCGCTGCCTGCGAATCCTGTCGTCGCGCATGCGTGTCTTTGCCGTGACTTCACAGCCGGCGCGCCGCGCTGAACTGCGCGCCGCCGGCGCGGTGCCGCTGGTGGCGGACCTGGACCGGCCGGCCACGCTGGCACGGCTGCGCGGGCTGGCCACGCAGGTGCTGGACCTGGCGCCGCCGCCCGGGCAGGGCGAAGGCGATCCGCGCACGCGTGCCTTGCTCGCCGCCTTGCGCCGGGCGGCCTGGCGCAAGGCCAGGACGTCGGCCGGCATGCTTCCCGGCGAGCCCGCCATTCTACCCGACCGGGGCAGGCCCCGCGCTGCGTTTGTCTACGCCAGCACGTCGGGCGTGTACGGCGACCGGCAGGGCGCCCGGGTCTCGGAATTCCACGCCGTGCGGCCCCAGACCGCCCGCGCGCGCCGCCGCGTGGCCGCCGAGCAGGCAGTGCGCGGCTTCGGCCGCGATGCCGGCTGGCGTGCCAGCATCGTGCGCATCCCCGGCATTTATGCCGAAGACCGCCTGCCGCTGGCGCGCCTGCACCGCGGCACGCCCGCGCTGGTGCCGCAGGACGATGTCTACACCAGCCATATCCATGCCGACGACCTGGCGCGCACCATGGTCGCGGCGCTGTTCCGCGGCCGCGCGCAGCGCGTGGTCCATGCCAGCGACGACACCGAGCTGCGCATGGCCGACTACTTCGACCTGGTCGCCGACCGCCGCGGCCTGCCGCGCCCGCCGCGCATCACGCGCGGGCAGGCGCATGAAGTGATCGACAAGACGCTGCTGAGCTTCATGAGCGAATCGCGCCGCCTCGACAACCGCCGCCTGAAACGCGAGCTGCGCCTGCGCCTGCGTTACCCCACCGTCACGTCCTTCTTCGACACCTGACCGCCTTGCCGGCGCGCCCCAGTGCGCCTGGCACGGGGTTTGCTGCGCCTTTGCGCCGTTTTATTCCTGTCTATACAGCAGCACTTCCATCGCCCCGGCCTGGTGCCGGCACCGCAATCCGTGAACCGGGGTGGTGCGAGGCCCTGTTGAGGAGTCCCGCTCTGGAAAGCGCCTTTCAAGGTGTTTATCCGCCTGGTTGGTTGGTGGAAGCCCTACGTTGACTTGTATATACAGGTACTGTTTAATGTCCGAAAACGAGCGCGGCCGCACGCATGGCCTGCCGTCGACGGACACACCAAAGGAGCGTACAGATGAGGAATCACAGCAGGATTCGCGGTCGGATGGCAGTTCAGGCCGCGGTGCTGGTTGCGGCATTGGGGGCTGGTGCGGCCCAGGCGCAGAACACCCAGGTCACGCTGGGCATGAGCGGCTGGACCGGTTTCGCGCCGCTGACGCTGGCCGACAAGGCCGGCATCTTCAAGAAGCACGGCGTGGACGTCGACATCAAGATGATCCCGCAGAAGGACCGCCACCTGGCGCTGGCCTCGGGCGCGATCCAGTGCGCGGCCACCACGGTGGAAACGCATGTGGCCTGGAACGCCAACGGCGTGCCCATCACCCAGATCGTGCAGCTCGACAAGTCCTACGGCGCCGACGGCCTGGCCGTGCGCAGCGACGTCAAGACCTTTGCCGACCTGAAGGGCAAGACCATCGGCGTCGATGCGCCGGGCACCGCGCCGTATTTCGGCCTGGCCTGGATGCTGAAGAAGAACGGCATGACGCTCAAGGACGTCAAGACCACCACGTTGTCGCCGCAGGCGGCCGCGCAGGCCTTCGTGGCCGGCCAGAACGACGGCGCCATGACCTATGAGCCGTACCTGTCGACGGTGCGCCAGAACCCGGACAAGGGCAAGATCCTGGCGACCACGCTCGACTACCCGATGGTGACCGACACGCTGGGCTGCGCGCCGAAGTGGCTTAAAGAGAATCCCAAGGCCGCGCAGGCGCTGGTCGACAGCTACTTCGAGGCCCTGGAGATGATCCAGAAGGAGCCGGCCAAGGCCAACGACATCATGGGCGCTGCGGTCAAGCAGACCGGCGAGCAGTTCGCCAAGTCCTCCGCCTACCTGCGCTGGCAGGACCGCGAGGCCAACCGCAAGTTCTTTGCCGGCGAGCTCGCCAGCTTCAGCAAGGAAGCAGCGGCGGTGCTGCTGGAAATCGGCGTGATCCGCCAGGTGCCGGACGTGACGGCGCTGTATGACGCGCGTTTCCTCAAGTAACCGACAGTCTTCAGGAGGCGTGACGTCATGACGCAAGCCAGACTTGGAACACCCGCCCCGGCCGCTGCCGCGGCGGTCCCTGCCGCAGCGGCGGCGCCGGTGCGCCGGCGCCACCCGTGGCTGGCCCCGCTGGTGCCGGTGGCGCCCAACACGCGCTGGATGCTGGGCCTGTCCTTCTTCGTGCTGTTCTTCGGCATCTGGGCCGTGGTAACGCTGGGCGGCTTCGTGCCGCGCACGTTCCTGGCCGACCCGATGACGATGGCCAAAGAGGGCTTCGTCCTGTTCACCGAGCACAACTTCATCGGCGACATCGGCATGACCGTGTGGCGCGTGGTCGGCGGCTTCGTGCTGGCCGCGGTGCTGGCGGTGCCGCTGGGCATCTTCATGGGCGCGTACAAGGCGGCCGAGGCGTTCTTCGAGCCCTTCGTGTCGTTCTGCCGCTACCTGCCCGCGTCGGCCTTTATCCCGCTGCTGATCCTGTGGGCTGGCATCGGCGAGACCCAGAAGCTGCTGGTGATCTTCATCGGCTCGTTCTTCCAGATCGTGCTGATGGTGGCGGTCGCCGTCGGCGGCGCGCGCAAGGACCTGGTGGAGGCGGCCTACACGCTGGGCGCCAACAGCGCCGGCATCGTGCGGCGCGTGCTGATCCCCGGCGCCGCGCCCGAGATCGCCGAGATCCTGCGGCTGGTGCTGGGCTGGGCCTGGACCTACGTGATCGTGGCCGAGCTGATCGGCTCGTCGTCGGGCATCGGGCACATGATCACCGACAGCCAGGCGCTGCTCAATACCGGGCAGATCATCTTCGGCATCATCGTGATCGGCTGCATCGGCCTGGTCTCGGACCTTGTCTTCAAGCGCGCCAACCAGCGCCTGTTCCCGTGGAGTTCGATCCAATGAGCGCACTGTCCATCCAGCAGGTCTCGCGCACCTTCTCCAACCCGCGCGGCGGCCAGACCCTGGCGCTGCAGCCGGTCGACTTCGAGGTCCGCGACAATGACTTCGTCACCATCCTCGGGCCTTCGGGCTGCGGCAAGTCCACGCTGCTGCGCATCGTCGCAGGGCTGGATACACCCTCCAGCGGCCGCGTGCTGCTCGACGGCCAGCCGGTGTCCGCCCCCGGCGCGGACCGCGGCATGGTATTCCAGTCGTACACACTGTTCCCGTGGCTGACGATCGAGCAGAACGTGCGCTTCGGCTTGCGCGAGCGCGGCATGAGCGCGGCCGAGCAGAAGGAGCGCAGCGACTTCTTTATCCAGCGCGTGGGACTGCGCGGCTTCGAGCACCATTTCCCCAAGCAGCTGTCGGGCGGCATGCAGCAGCGCACCGCGATTGCGCGCGCGCTGGCCAACGATCCCAAGATCCTGCTGCTCGACGAACCGTTCGGCGCGCTCGACAACCAGACCCGGGTGCTGATGCAGGAGTTGCTGCTGGGAATATGGGAGGCGTCGCGCAAGACGGTATTATTCGTGACCCATGATATCGACGAGGCCATTTTCATGGCCAACCGGGTGGCGGTGTTTTCTGCCAGGCCGGGTCGGATCAAAAGCGAGATCGCGGTGGATTTCCCGCATCCGCGCCACTACACCGTCAAGACCACTCCGGAGTTCTCCGCGCTCAAGGCGCGGCTGACCGAGGAGATCCGCGCCGAGGCCATGGCCTCGGCCGAGCACTAGGCATCCAACCAACGCCATGAACCACGCCGCCGGCACCGCTTCTTCCGCTTCTGCCTCTCCCACCGCGCTCTACCAGCAGGTGAAGGAGTACATCGCCCGCCAGATCCAGAGCGGCGCGTGGCAGCCGGGCGACCGGGTGCCGTCGGAGCAGGAGCTGGTGAACCGCTTCAGCGTCTCGCGCATGACCGTCAACCGGGCGCTGCGCGAGCTGCAGGAGCAGGGCCGGGTGGTGCGGGTGGCCGGCGTGGGCACCTTCGTGGCGGAGCACAAGCCGCAGTCGACGCTGCTGTCCGTGGTCAACCTGCAGGACGAGATCCGCATGCGCGGCCATGACTATGCCTGCGACGTGATCCTGGTTGAGCGCGTCTCGGCCTCGATCGAGGTGGCCGCCGCGCTGGAGCTGCGCACCGGCGAATCGGTGTACCACTCGGTCTGCGTGCATCGCGAGGACGGCGTGCCGGTGCAGCTGGAGGACCGCTACGTCAACCCGCGCGTGGCGCCGGACTTCATCGGCCAGGATTTCAGCGAGACCCAGCCCGGCGAATACCTGCTGCGCCATGTGCCCTACGATCAGGTAGAGCACGTGGTCGATGCCATTGCCGCCACGCCGGAGCAGGCCGCGCAACTGGAAATGCCGGCCACGCAACCTTGCCTGATGCTGACGCGCCGCACCTGGACCAACGGCGTGCCGGTGACTTTCGTGCGCTGCCTGCATCCGGGCAACCGCTACCGCCTCGGCAGCCGCTTCCGCGCCGACGGCAACCCTGCTTTCGGCTGAATCACAAGATCCGGCCGCACGGTCCAACTTTTACTCTAAGCTGTATAGACAGGAACATACAAATGAGCGCCAGCCAACACGACGACCAAGCTTCCCGCCCGCTGCTGACCCTGCAGCCGGGCCAAGTCACCCTGGCCGACCTGCGCCGCATCTACCGCGGCGAGGTGCGCCTGGCCATGGCCGAATCGGCCTGGGCCGGCGTGCGCGCCGCGCAGGCCACGGTGCAGGACATCATCGACGCCGACGCCGTGGTCTACGGCATCAACACCGGCTTCGGCAAGCTGGCGCAGAGCCGCATCCCGCACGACAAGCTGGCCCAGCTGCAGCGCAACCTGGTGCTGTCGCACAGCGTCGGCACTGGCCCGGACCTGGCCGAAGACACCGTGCGCCTGATCCTGGCGATCAAGGCCGTGAGCCTGGCGCGCGGCCATTCGGGCGTGCGGCCGGAACTGATCGAGGCGCTGCTGGCGCTGGCCAACCACGGCGTGACGCCGTGCATCCCGGCCAAGGGGTCGGTGGGCGCCTCGGGCGACCTGGCGCCGCTGGCGCATATGTCGTGCACGCTGATCGGCGTGGGCGAGGTGCTGGTCGACGGCAAGCGCGTGCCTGCCGCCGAGGGCCTGGCGCACGCCGGCCTGCAGGCCTTCGAGCTGGGCCCCAAGGAAGGCCTGGCGCTGCTCAACGGCACCCAGGTGTCGACCGCGCTGGCGCTGGCCGGCCTGTTCGCCGCCGAAGACGCCTTTGCCGCCGGGCTGGTGGCGGGCGCGCTGTCGCTGGAAGCGATCAAGGGCTCGGTCAAGCCGTTCGACGCCCGCATCCATGAGGCGCGCGGCCAGGCCGGCCAGATCGCCGTGGCCGGCTCAGTGCGCGCGATGCTGGACGGCAGCGAGATCGTCGACTCGCACAAGACCTGCGGCCGCGTGCAGGACCCGTACTCGATCCGCTGCCAGCCGCAGGTGATGGGCGCGTGCCTGGACAACCTGCAGCACGCCGCGCGCATCCTGCAGATCGAGTCCAACGCCGCCTCGGACAACCCGCTGGTGTTCTCCGCGCAGGGCGACGTGGTCTCGGGCGGCAACTTCCACGCCGAGCCGGTGGCCTTTGCCGCCGACATCATCGCGCTGGCGATTGCCGAGATCGGCGCGATTTCCGAACGCCGCCTGGCGCTGCTGCTCGATACCGGGCTGTCGGGCCTGCCGCCGTTCCTGGTGCGCGATGGCGGCCTGAACTCGGGCTTCATGATCGCGCAGGTGACCGCGGCCGCGCTGGCCTCCGAGAACAAGGCGCTGGCGCATCCGTCCAGCGTCGACAGCCTGCCGACCTCGGCCAACCAGGAAGACCATGTGTCGATGGCCACCTACGGTGCGCGCCGCCTGGGCGAGATGGCCGCCAACACCGCGGTGGTGGTCGGCATCGAGGCCATGGCCGCGGCGCAGGGCATCGAGTTCCACCGCCCGCTGAAGTCGTCGCCGCTGGTGGAGCAGGAACTCGCCCGCATCCGTGCGCGCGTGGCCTTTGTCGAAGAGGACCGCTACCTGGCACCGGATATCGAAGCGATGAAGCAATGGGTGGTGCAGGGCGATGCGGGCGCGGGCTGGCCCGATGCCGTGCGCGCGATCCTGCCGACCAACCTGTCGTAACGCGCCCCGCGCCGACACTGCCAGACCAGACCCGCAGCAGGAGAACAAGACATGAACGCCAACGAAAACCAATTCATCCAGCGCGGCCAGCGCGAAATCCGCGCGCCACGCGGCAGCCAGCTGCACTGCAAGAACTGGCTGATCGAAGCCGCCTACCGCATGATCCAGAACAACCTCGACCCGGACGTGGCCGAGCGCCCGCAGGACCTGGTGGTCTACGGTGGCATTGGCAAGGCGGCGCGCAACTGGGAGTGCTTCGACGCCATCCTGGACAGCCTGCGCCGCCTGGGTGAGGACGAGTCGCTGCTGGTGCAGTCGGGCAAGCCGGTGGGCGTGTTCCGCACCCATGCCGATGCGCCGCGCGTGCTGATTGCCAACTCCAACCTGGTGCCGCACTGGGCCAACTGGGACAAGTTCAACGAGCTGGACCGCGCCGGCCTGATGATGTACGGCCAGATGACCGCGGGCTCGTGGATCTACATCGGCACGCAGGGCATCGTGCAGGGCACCTACGAGACCTTTGTCGAGGCCGGCCGCCAGCACTACAACGGCGACCTGTCGGGCAAGTGGATCCTGACCGCGGGCCTGGGCGGCATGGGCGGCGCGCAGCCGCTGGCGGGCGTGCTGGCCGGCGCCTGCGTGCTGGCGATCGAGTGCCAGGAGTCGCGCATCGATTTCCGCCTGCGCACGCGTTATGTCGACAAGAAGGCCACCACGCTCGACGAGGCGCTGGCGATGATCGCCGAGGCCACGCAGAAGAAGGAAGCGATCTCGGTCGGCCTGCTCGGCAACGCCGCCGAGATCCTGCCGGAGCTGGTCAAGCGCGCGCAGGCCGGCGGCATGCGCCCGGACATCGTCACCGACCAGACCTCGGCGCACGACCTGGTCAACGGCTACCTGCCGGCCGGTTGGACTGTCGACCAATGGGAAGCGGCGCGCACGCAGGATCCCAAGTCGGTGGAAGCCGCCGCGCGCCCGTCCATCGTCAAGCACGTCCAGGCCATGCTCGACTTCCAGAAGATGGGCGTGCCGACGGTCGACTATGGCAACAATATCCGCCAGGTCGCGTTCGACGAGGGCGTGAAGAACGCCTTTGATTTCCCGGGCTTCGTGCCGGCCTATATCCGTCCGCTGTTCTGCCGCGGCAAGGGCCCGTTCCGCTGGGTCGCGCTGTCGGGCGATCCGGAGGATATCTACAAGACCGATGCCAAGATGAAGGAGCTGTTCCCCGAGGACAAGCACCTGCACCGCTGGCTCGACATGGCGCACGACCGCATCGCCTTCCAGGGCCTGCCCGCGCGCATCTGCTGGGTGGGTCTGGACGAACGCCACCGCGCCGGCCTGGCCTTCAACGAGATGGTCAAGTCTGGCGAGCTGAAGGCGCCGGTGGTGATCGGCCGCGATCACCTGGACTGCGGCTCGGTGGCTTCACCCAACCGCGAGACCGAGGCCATGCGCGACGGCTCGGATGCGGTGTCGGACTGGCCGCTGCTCAACGCGCTGCTGAACACCGCGGGCGGTGCCACCTGGGTCAGCCTGCACCATGGCGGCGGCGTCGGCATGGGCTTCTCGCAGCATTCGGGCGTGGTGATCGTGTGCGACGGCACCGATGCCGCGGCCCGGCGCATCGAGCGCGTGCTGTGGAACGACCCGGCCACCGGCGTGATGCGTCATGCGGATGCGGGCTATGACATCGCCATCGAATGCGCGCACGAGAAGGGCCTGAACCTGCCGATGGTGAAGGGCGCATGAGCCTGACGCTATTTCAACGGTTCGCGCTGGCCGAGATCGCGCCCACGCGCTGGAAGAACGGTGGCGGCAACACGCGCGAGATCGCGGTGTGGCCGCCGGGCGCCGGCATGGATGAATTCATGTGGCGCCTGAGCGTGGCCGATATCGGGCAGGACGGCCCGTTCTCGGCGTTCCCCGGCATCGATCGCCAGATCGTGCTGCTGGAGGGCGCCGGCGTCACGCTGCGTGCGGACGACGCCAGCTTCAGCCACCGCCTTGAACATATCGGCGAGCCCTTCGCCTTCTCCGGCGATACCAGCCTGCAGGCGACGCTGATCGACGGCGTTACGCGCGACTTCAATGTGATGACGCGGCGCGGCCACTGCCGCGCGCGCGTCGAGGCGTTCCGGCATGGGTTTGCGCCTGGTGCCGGCGGCCATGCCGTCTGCCTGCTGGCCGTCAGCGGCGCATGGCAGGCGCAGGATGCCGGCCTGCTGCTGCAAGCGGGCGAAGGGGCGCTCTACGGCGCTGCGGAACCCCCATCCACGCCATCGTTTGAACCTGTGGGCGACGCGGCCCTGTGCCTGTGCGTCACCCTTGAGACGGAGCCCGGTCAATGACGCTACCCTCTGTATCGTCCGCGCCCAGCGCGGACGGCGTCTGGCACAACTGCCACCTGCTGCCCGATGCCGATCCGGCGCACGCGATCCCCGATGCCGCGCTGGTGGTGGAGCATGGGCGCATCGCCTGGCTGGGCGCCGCCGCGGACCTGCCCGACGCCTATCGCGGCGCGGCGCGCCATGATGCCCACGGGGCATGGATCACGCCCGGGCTGGTCGACTGCCATACGCACCTGGTCTACGGCGGCCAGCGCGCCGACGAGTTCGCGATGCGGCTGGCCGGCGCCGGCTACGAAGAGATTGCGCGCGCCGGCGGCGGCATCGTCTCGACCGTGCGCGCCACGCGTGCCGCAGATGAAGACACGCTGTTTGCCCAGGCCGCCGCGCGCCTGCAGCCGCTGCTGGCCGAGGGCGTCACCGCCATCGAGATCAAGTCGGGCTACGGGCTGAACCTTGAAGCCGAGCGCAAGCAGCTGCGCGTGGCGCGCCGGCTTGGCGAGCACTTTGGCGTCTCGGTCCACACCACCTTCCTGGGCGCGCATGCATTGCCGCCGGAATACGCGGGCCGTGCCGATGACTACATCGACCTGGTCTGCAACACCATGCTGCCGGCACTGTCCGACGAAGGGCTGGTCGACGCCGTCGATGCCTTCTGCGAATCGATCGGCTTTTCGATTGCGCAGACCGGGCGCGTGTTCGAGGCGGCGGCGCGCCATGGCGTGCGCGTCAAGCTGCATGCCGAGCAACTGAGCAACCTCGGCGGCGCCGCGCTCGCCGCTCGCCACCGCGCCTTGTCCGCCGATCACCTCGAGCATCTCGACGAGGCCGGCGTCGCGGCGATGGCGGAGGCCGGCACGGTGGCGGTGCTGCTGCCCGGCGCCTACTATTTCCTGCGCGACACCAACCTGCCGCCGATCGCGCTGCTGCGCCAGTACGGCGTGCCGATGGCAATCTCGACCGATCACAATCCGGGCACGTCGCCGGTCACTTCGCTGCTGCTGATGATGAATATGGCCTGCACCCTGTTCCGCCTGACCGTGCCCGAAGCGCTTGCCGGCGTGACCGGGCACGCCGCGCGTGCGCTGGGCGCATCGGATCGCCACGGGCGGCTGGAAGCGGGGCGCGTGGCCGACTTCGCGCTGTGGCGCATCGATTCGCCCGCCGAGCTGGCGTACTGGTTCGGCCGCAACCCGGTCGCGACGGTGGTGCGGCAAGGGCGTGTGCATGCGCACGAAGGAGCCTCGGCATGAGCGGCACGCAACTCTTCGCTCCGTTTGCGCTGCTGCCAACCGGCTGGGCGCGCGATGTGCTGCTGGCCTGGGATGAGCAGGGCCGCTTCACCACCGTGCAGACCGGCGTACTGCCGGGTGCAGGCGTGCCGCATGCGGCCGGTCCCGTGCTGCCCGGCATGCCCAACCTGCACTCGCATGCGTTCCAGCGCGGCTTTGCCGGCCTGACGGAATTCCGAAGCCGCCCGCAGGGCGACGATCCGGCTGGCGCCGATTCATTCTGGAGCTGGCGCACGCTGATGTACCGCTTCGCGCAGCGGCTCTCGCCGGACACGCTGGAGGCCATTGCCACCCAGCTTTATATCGAGATGCTGCGGGCGGGCTACACCAGCGTGTGCGAGTTCCACTACGTCCATCACGATGCCGGCGGCAAGCCCTATGCCGATGCCGCCGAGATGTCGCTGCGGCTGCTGCGCGCGGCGCAGCGCACCGGCATCGGCATGACGCTGCTGCCGGTGCTGTACCAGACCGCCGGCTTTGGCGGCAAGCCGCCGCTGGCCGAGCAGCGCCGCTTCCTGCACGACACCGACGCGATGCTGCGGCTGCTGGAACGGCTGGCTCCCGCGTGCGCGCAGTCCGGCGCGCGGCTGGGGCTGGCACCGCACTCGCTGCGCGCGGTGCCGGAGGAAAGCCTCGCGCACGCACTGGCGGGACTGCAGGCGATCGATCCGCAGGCGCCCATCCATATCCATATCGCCGAGCAGCAGAAAGAGGTCGACGACTGCATCGCGTGGTCGGGCACGCGCCCGGTGACGTGGCTGTTCGACCATGTACAGGTCGACGCGCGCTGGTGCCTGGTGCACGCCACCCATATGGACTGGGACGAGCGCCGGCGCCTGGCGCACAGCGGCGCGGTGGCCGGCATCTGCCCGACCACCGAGGCCAACCTGGGCGACGGCGTGTTCGAGGCCGCGCCCTACCTGGCGCAGCAGGGCGCATGGGGCATCGGCTCCGACAGCCATGCCAGCGTCAGCGTGGCCGAGGAGCTGCGCTTGTTCGAATACGGCCAGCGGCTCGGCCTGCAGCGGCGCAATGTGCTGGCGTCCGACACGCATGCACAGGTGGCTGACCGGCTGTATCTCGAAGCCGTGGCTGGTGGCACGCGTGCCAGCGGCCGCGCCGTGGCGGGGCTTGTGCCAGGGCAGCAGGCCGATTTCGTGGTGCTGGATGGCGCGCATCCGACGCTGGCGGGCCTCGACGGGCCGCAGGCGCTGGCCACCCATGTGTTTGCCTGCCACGGTCATGAGACACTAGCGGATGTCCGCACCGCCGGACGCAGCCGCGTGCAGCATGGCGCGCATCCGCTGCAGGCGGATGCGGGGCGCCTGTTCATCGCGGCGCGCGCCGGCCTGCTGGCCGACTGAAACCGGGCTACGCCCACTGCATCGCAAAGACAATGTCCTTCTCCACCGATACCCCCGCCTTCACCCTGCATCGCGGCACGCGCCCGTTGCTGGTATCGATGCCGCACGTCGGCACGCACCTGCCGGCTTCGGTCTCGCAGCGCCTGACGGCCGAAGCGCGCACCGTGCCCGACACCGACTGGCACCTGGAACGCCTCTACAGCTTCGCCCGCGAGCTGGGTGCGTCGGTGCTGGTGGCCACGCATTCGCGCTACGTGGTCGACCTGAACCGCCCGCCCGATAACGCCAACCTGTATCCCGGCCAGGACACCACGGGCCTGTGCCCGGTCGACACCTTCGACAAGACGCCGCTGTACGCCGACGGCAACGGCCCCGACGATGCGGAAATCGCCGCACGCCGCGATGCGATCTGGCGCCCGTACCACCAGGCGCTGGCCGCGGAACTGGCCCGCCTGAAGGCGGAGCACGGCACCATCGCGCTGTGGGATGCGCATTCGATCCGCTCGGTGCTGCCGCGCTTCTTCGAAGGCAGGCTGCCGGACTTCAACCTCGGCACGGCCAACGGCGAGAGTTGCGACGCGTCGCTTGCGGACCAGCTGCTCGAGCAGGCCGGCGCGGTGGCCGGCCATACCGCGGTGCTCAACGGGCGCTTCAAGGGCGGCTATATCACGCGCCAATACGGCAAGCCGCAGGACGGCGTGCACGCGGTGCAGCTCGAGCTGTCGCAGGTCGCCTACATGAGCGAGACGTATCCGTTCGCCTACGACGAGGCGCGTGCGGTGGCATTGCAGCCGGCTTTGCGAGGGATGCTGGCGACGGTGCTTGAGTTCGTCGAAACGCGCTAGGGCGCTGGCGCGGCACGATGGCTGCCGCGCAGCGCTGCCAGCTCACGCCAAGCGCTGACCAAGCCGCAGGCGGTAGAGCGAAGTGCTGGCGGCGATGAACAAGGCATTGCCCTCGGCGCCGCCGAAGGTGAGGTTGCCGACCTTCTCCGGCACGGGAATATGCGCCAGCCGCGTCCCGTCCGGATGGAAAACCTGCACGCCGCTGGCGCTGCTGGCAAAGAGCCAGCCGCGCCGGTCCACGCGAAATCCGTCCGGCAGCCCGGGCGCGATGACGGCGAAGACCCGCGGGTTGGCCAGCACCCGCCCCGCAACGACGTCGAAGGCGATGATGTGGTGATGACCATCGTCGCGCAATGCCGCCGAGGTATCGGAGACATAGAGCACGTCTTCATCGGGCGAGAATGCCAGCCCGTTCGGCTCTTCTATAAAGTCGCTGGCGACTTCCAGCGCACCGACGGCGGGATCGTAGCGAAACACATAGTTGTGCCGCAGCTCGGGATCGGCCCGGTGGCCTTCGCGGTCCGACAGGATCCCATACGGCGGATCGGTGAACCACAGGGTGCCATCGCGCTTGACCACGATGTCGTTGGGCGAATTCAGGCGCCGCCCCTGATAGTGGCTGACGACCAGTTCGTCTTCGCCCTGGCGGGCACCGCTGCGATGCGTCCGCACGATGGCCCGCTGTCCGTGCGAGCAATGCAGCAGCGAGCCGTCCGCTTCCAGGGCGTGGCCGTTGGTGAACTCGGCGCCAGCGCGCCAGACCGACATGCCATCCGCGGCGCTCCAGCGCAGGATGCGGTCGTTGGGGATGTCGCTCCACAGCACCGCATCTTCGTCAGGCAACCATACCGCCCCCTCGCTCCAGGTCGCCCCGCGTGCCAGTTGCTCGAGCCGTTCGCCCGCCAGCGGCAGCTCGCGTGCGCGCTCATCGAATATCTGGACTGTATCCATGGTCTTCCTTTATCCCGTTGCAAAGACACCCAGGCGGTCTTTACACGAACTGCCACAGCAAGAGGACCAGGCCAAGGGCTGCGATACCGGCAAGCGTCGTCAGCACCGTCCAGCTCCTTAGTCCATCACCGACGCTCAGGCCCAGCATCCGGGTCACGATCCAGAAGCCCGCATCGTTGACATGGGAGACCGCCATGCCGCCCGCTCCCATCGCCAGGCCGATCAGGGCCAGATGGTTGGGGCCGAGCGATGCCTGCTTGACCAGCGGGGCGATGATGCCGGCAGTGGTCATCAGCGCTACGGTGGTGGGCCCCTGTGCCGCGCGCCACAGCATCGCCAGCAGGAACGCGAGGACGGCCAGCGGCAGACCCGAAGACTGCAGCGACGTCGCCAGCGCGGGGCCGATTCCGGTCGACACCAGGATCTTGGCGAAAGCGCCGCCGGCGCCGGTGATCAGGATCACCACCGATACGGTCGGGATGGCGGCGCCGGCCACCTCGGACACCGTCGCCAGCGGCGCGCCGCGACGGATGCCAAGCAGGTAGGCACAGAGCATCAGGCCCAGCAACAGCGCGACGTACGGGATGCCGAGAAATATCAGCGCCGAGCGCCCGAAGAAGTCTTGCGGCAACAGCAACTGGGCCAGCGTCCCGGCCAGGATCAGCACGATCGGCAGCGCGATCAGCCCGGCGACGAGACGGGCGCCTGGCGGCACGCCGCTGCCCAGACTGGCGGATGCCGCATGGACCTTTGGCGCGCTGCCTGTGACCTGGCCCGTTTCGGCGGCGATATCGGCTGCCATCTGGAACGGCCGCCTGGTCACTCGCTGCGATGCCAGGAAAGTCACGAGGCCAGTGACCAGCGCGACCGGCAGGCCGATCAGCAGCAGGCGACCGATCTCGATGCCGAGTTCTCCGGCCACTGCCACCATGCCCGGGTGCGGCGGCAGCAGGGCATGCACCACCAGCAACACCGCGCACACCGGCAGGCCAATCACCACCAGCGGAATGCCGCGGGTGCGCGTGAGCCCGTAGACCAGCGGCATCAGCATCATGAACCAGAATGCGGCTTGAGCCTGCTGCAGGGCCAATGGCCAGCGCGCAGGAAAGTGGAGACAACTATAGCAATGGCCGGAATATGCTTCTAATCAAATGATCGAATCTCCGCTTTACCTCAGGTTATCGCTTGGGGATTCTGGAAAACGCTGCGGCGTTATCGGGCGCAGGATCCGCTTGAGGGTTTGATCGCACCTCGGCCCCGACATAACGCAACACTGAACAAAAAAAGCCCGGCCTGAAGCCGGGCTGCGAGCCACGCCAGCGAAGGCCTATTTCTTCACGACATTCTTGTCGGCCTTGCTCCCCGTCGCCGCGTTGTACTTCTCCACATACGCTTCGAACAACTTGCGGATCGAGCGCCCGATCTTGGCGTAGTCAGCTTCATTCAGGTTGGCCAGCGACACCCGCCCTGACGGGTGGCGCGTGCCGAAGCCGCGGCCCGGCAGCAGCACCACGCCTGCCTCATCGGCCAGCTGGAACAGCAGTTCGTTCGGCTCGACCGAGTTCATCACCCATTTGACGAAGTCCGGACCGATCGCCTTGCCGCCCAGCTGCTCGATATCGAGCAGCGTGTAGTAGTCCACGGCATTCGGGTCGTCGCTTTCCGGCGCGATGCCGATCTCGCGGTACAGCGCGGCCTTGCGGCTGCGGATCAGCCGCTTCATCGCATTCTTGTAGTTGTCCGGCGTATCCATCAGCGAGAACAGCGAGAACAGCACCATCTGCACCTGCTGCGGGGTCGACAGGCCGGCCGTGTGGTTCAGCGCCACCGTGCGGCTGTCGGCCACCAGGCGGTCGATGAACTTGAGCTTCTGCGGCTCGGTGGTGATCGAGCTGTAGCGCTGGTTCAGTTGCTGGCGTTGCGCGTCGGGCAGCTTGCCGATCTGCAGGTCGAAGATATTGTCGCGGTGCGTGGCGATCACGCCCAGGCGCCAGCCGGTCGCGCCGAAGTACTTGGAGAACGAGTACACCAGGATGGTATTCTTCGGGCACATCGCGAACAGCGAGACGAAGTTGTCGGCAAAGGTGCCGTAGACGTCGTCGGTCAGGATGATCAGGTCCGGGCGCTCCTTGACGATCGAGGCCAGGTACTCCAGGCTTTCGTCGCTCATGCGCACCGAGGGCGGGTTGCTCGGGTTGACCAGGAAGAAGGCCTTGACCTTGGGGTCGCGCAGCTTGTCGAGCTCCTTCTTCGAATACTGCCAGTGCGACTCGGGATCGGCATTGACCGACACTTCCACCAGCTGGTAGTCGTTCAGTTCCGGGATCTCGATATACGGCGTGAAGATCGGCATGCCCAGCGCGATGGTGTCGCCGGCCTTGAGCAGGTGGTTCTCGCGAATGGAGTTGAACAGGTAGGTCATCGCCGCGGTGCCGCCTTCAACCGCGAACAGGTCGAAATCGCCGATGAACGGATGGTCGCCGATCATCTCCTTGCGGATGTACTGGCCGACCACGACCTCAGACAGCTTCAGCATGCGGTCCGGCACCGGGTAGTTGCAGGCCAGGATGCCTTCGCACATTTCATAGAGGAAATCTCCCGCGCTCAGGCCGAGCTGGTCGCGCACATACGACACCGCGCCGGCCAGGAACTTCACCCCCGGGGTGTCGGCAAACTCGCGCGCAAACAGGTTGAAGCGTTCCTCGATGCCTTCGCGGCGCGGGAAGCCGCCCACGCCCTCGGGCATGTAGGAGAACGAGCGCTCGGACTCGCGCATGGCAAACAGGCCCAGTTGCCAGAAGCCGTGGCGCGGCACGGTGGCGAGAAAGTTGGGGTTGCCGCGGCCGGCGTTCAGCATCAGGCGTTCCGCGTCGCTGCTGGCCAGCTTGATCAGCTCGTCCTTCAGCTCGAAGGGGGAGAGGCTGGACAGCTTGGAGATATCGAACTTGCTCATGGCTTGCTCCTGTGTGGACGCTTGTCGGTAGGGCTGGCGGGCCGGGGGGAGAGGGAAGACCCGCGCAGCAGGAGAGATATCGAAGGAAACGCGCGCTAGACGAGCCCGACCACCAGTGGCCCCAGCAGCGTCAGCAGCACGTTGGCCAGGGCGTAGGTGATGGCGAACGGCACCGTCGGCACCGGGCTTTCGGCCTTGTCCAGGATGCCGCCGAAGGCCGGGTTGGCACTGCGCGAGCCTGACAGCGCGCCAGCCAGCACGGCGGCGTTGTCGTACTTCAGCACGTAGCGGCCGAACAGCATGGTCAGGAACAGCGGCAGCAGCGTCACCACCGCGCCCAGCAGGAAGATGGTCAGCCCGCTCTGGCGCAGCGTGGTCACCGCCTGCAGGCCGGAGTTGATGCCGACGATGGCCACGAACGCGGCCAGCCCGAAGTCCTTCAGCAGCTGGCACGCCGCGGTCGGCATCGCGCCGAACATCTTGTGCTTGGACCGCGCCCAGCCAAACACCAGGCCCGACAACAGCGCGCCGCCGCCGGCGCCGAGCGTCAGCGGGATCGAGCCCACACGCCACACCAGCAGGCCGATCAGCAGGCCCACCAGCACCCCGGCGCCGAAGTAGACGAAGTCCGTCTTCTCGCTGGGCACCAGCTCATAGCCGGCGGTCTGCGCGGCACGCTTGGTGTCGGCGGGGGTGCCGTACAGCGTGATGATGTCGCCGTGCTGCAGCTTGAGGTCCGGCAGCAGCGGCAGCGGATGGTCGAAGCGCTCGATGCGCTCGATATACACGCCGTGGCGCATGTCGCGGCCGACAGTGTCGACGATCTCGGCCACGGTCTTGTTGTTCATGCCCTTGGCGGTGAACACCACGTTGCGCGACTGCATCACCGCGCCCATACCGTCGGCATCGGCCACTTCCACGCCGATCTGCGCGGCCGTCGGCACGATCGCATCGCGGCGACCGACCAGCAGTACCAGGTCGTCGTGCTGCAACACCAGGTCCTGCGTGACTTCGATCTGCTTGCCGCCGCGCTGCACCTTCTCCACGGTCACCAGGTCCTCGCCGCCGATCTCTAGCTGCGAGACGGTCTTGCCGGAGGCATCGTTCACGCGGTACAGCCGGCCCACCAGGCGCGGCAGCGCGCCGCGCTGGCCCGGGCCATATTGCGGCAGGCCGCCGCTGAGCTGGGCTTCCATCTTCTTGGCGTCGGTCTTCAGGTCCGACTTCATGAAGCGCGGCAGAATGTTCACGCACACGATGATCGCACCCAGCGAGCCGAACACATAGGTCACGGCATAGCCGATTGCCACATTGGCCTGCATCGTCTTGACCTGGTCGGGCGGCAAGCCCAGCTTGGTGATGGCGTCACCTGCGGTGCCGATGATCGCCGACTGGGTCATGCCGCCGGCGGCCAGGCCAGCCGCCAGGCCCTTGTCGAGGTGGAACAGCCTGGCCAGCACCACCACCGTGACCAGGCCGCACATCGCCATGAACACCGCCATGGCGATCTCGCGCAGCGAGCTGCGGTTCAGCGAGTTGAAGAACTGCGGGCCGCTTTCATAGCCCACGGCGTAGATGAACACCGCGAACATCACGGCCTTGACGCCGTTGTCGATCTCGACGCCGACCTGGCTGATCACCACCGCGGCGAGCAGCGAGCCAGCCACGCCGCCCAGCTGGAAGCGCCCGAAGGTGATCTTGCCGATGGCGTAGCCGACCGACAGCGCTAGGAACAGCGCCGATTCCGGCGACTTCTGGAAAATCTCATGCAACCATTCCATCGAAGGCTCCTGAAGCGAGTGATGCGGGTTGGGTGAGTCGTTGCATCGGATTGCGGGGGTGGCGGAAATTCGGGGCAGGACGGGGCAGCGCAGGACTACGGGTGCGGGGCGAGCGGAGGCGGGGCATGTCCATGGCGCGGCGGCGTGTCCTTCGGGCATGAAGGTGATCATGGCGATCACGGCAATCACGGTGGCGGCGCGCACACCGCAGCTGGCAGGCGTTGGCGCCGCGGATCGCGCATGCAGTGGCGCGACCGCATCAACCGCGTTAATGCAGCGTGAGGCATTATCCCCGCCGGTTTCCGAACAGCGTAGTGAAAGCTTTTGTCGGCGAATTAAGCGCAGTCAACACGCCGCGCGCATGACGGCGCGAGTGTGGAAGCGGTGTCGGGAGCGGTGCGCGAGGGAAGTGAAGCGGGGCAGTCGGGAGGGAGGTGCCGCCTCACCCGAACGGGTGCGGCGGCAAGGGCAAATGCGCCGCTGTCAGCGCCCGCCGGCCAGGCGGGCTTCGATATGCTTGGCGCGCTCCAGCGATCCCGGGTGCGAGCTGAGCATGCTCGACTGTCCGCCATCGAGGGTCGACATCTTGCGGAACGCCGATGCCAGGGCCTGGCGGTTGGCGCCGTTTTTGGTCAGCAGGTCGAACGAATAGTCGTCGGCCGCGGTTTCCTGCCGCTGCGAGAACTGCGCATTGACGAACTGCTCGGCGAGCGCGCCGATCTGCGACGACGACAGCGCCGTCAGCGAAGCCACGCCAGTCGACCCCAGCAGCCCGCGCGCCGCAGCCGTGGTGTAGGCCACCTGCATCGCGGCCTTGGTATGGCCCAGCGACACATGGCCGATTTCATGGCCCACCACGCCACGCACTTCATCGTCGCTGAGCAGGTCCATCAGGCCGCTGTAGACCCGCACGCAACCGTTGGCCATGGCCCAGGCATTGACGTCCTTGGTCACATACACCTTGGCATTGAGTGGCAGCCCGGTGTTGCCCAGCCCGCTCATCACATTGGCCAGGCGCTTGGCGTAGGTGCTGTCCGCCGGCGCGATGGTGTTCTTCTGGTCCATTTCCGCGCAGGACTGGTCGGACAGCATCTTGACGTTGCTGTCCGACAGCGTCGCGGCGGTAAAGAGGCTGCCGCCGGCCTGCGTCAGGCTTTCCATATTGGCGCCGGCACAGCCGGCCAGCAGCGCGGAACAGGCGAGGGCGGAAAGGGCGAGTCGCTTCATGGTTCGCTCCGGGAACGGGGGTTGGCAATGCCATAGGATAGGAAGCCGGGCGAGGGCGCGCCAGTGGGCGCCGTCCGACAGGCGCTCAGGCAAAGTGGCTGGCAGGGCACGTCCGAGGCCAGGAGGCGTGCGCCGACCCGCGGCCGGGATGGCACCACGGAGGCAATGCTGGGAACAAGTCGGGAAGAAGCTGATGGTGCCCGGGGTCGGACTCGAACCGACACGCCTTGCGGCGGGGGATTTTGAGTCCCCTGCGTCTACCTGTTTCACCACCCGGGCAGGGTGTAGGGCACCGGAACCGGTACCTTGCTGAGCCGGCGATTATGCCGGAAATCCCGTCGTCGGACAACCGGCGCGGGGCCGCGCAAATCCGGTAGCATGGCGCCCAGCTTCTCACACGCCCATCGTCCCGATCACTCCCGAACCGCCATGACCGACCAAGCTTCGCTGGCGCGCCTCGCCAGCCTGCCTTCGCAGGACCCCGGCTTCTACGACCGGGAATACAACAACCGCGCCAATGTGCCGGACAACGCCGTGCATATGGCGCGCTGGGCGCAGTGGTCCGCCGGGGTGCGCGCACGCAGCCGTTATCTGGCGGACCTGAGCTATGCCGGCGAGGACTCGCGCCATGCGCAGGGCGAGACGCTGGACTACTTCCCCGCGCAGCGGGCCAACGGGGCGCTGCCGCCGCTGCTGGTCTTCGTGCACGGCGGCTACTACCGGGCGCTGGACAAGCACGACCACAGCTTTGTTGCCAGCGCGCTGCCGGCGCTGGGAGTGTCGGTGGCGGTGGTGAATTACACGCTGGTGCCCGCGGTGACGGTGCCGGAGATCGTGCGGCAGGTGTTGCGCAGCGTCGCCTGGCTGTACCGGCAGGCGGACCGGCTGGGCCATGATCCGGACAAGCTTTTCCTGGCCGGGCATTCCGTCGGCGGCCACCTGGTGGCGATGCTGATGGCCGCGCGCTGGCCGCAGCTGGGCGTGGACCTGCCGGCCGACCTGGTCAAGGGCGGGCTCTCGGTCAGCGGGCTGTACGACATGGAGCCGCTGCGGCGCGCGGCCTTCCTGCAGCGCGACCTGCGGTTCTCTGAAGACGATGTCGCGCGGCTGTCGCCCGCGTATATGCCGCCGGCCAGCGGTGCCCCGCTGGCGATCGCGGTGGGGGAACTCGAGGCCGCCGAATACCACCGCCAGCACGCGCTGATCCGCGCGGCGTGGCCGGCCAAGGTTGCGCATCCGGCCGCGAGCGACCTGGTGCTGCCGGACTGCCATCACTTCAATGTGCTGGACAGCTTTGCCAGCCCGGACGGTGCCCTGACGCGCGCGGTGCTGCGGCTGATGGAGCGCTGAGCGCGCACCGGGCGCGAGGGCGTCAGCCCTCCAGCACGCGCAGCAGCGACGAGGTGTCGTCCTTGCCCCAGCCATTGGCCATCAGCGCGCGCAGCTGCGCCGAGGTGGCCTGCATCGCGGGCAGGTCCAGGCCGATTTCCTCGGCGATATCGCGCGCCAGCCCGAAGTCCTTGTCGTGCAGCCGCGCCTCGATGCCGGCGGCAAAGTTGCGCGCCACCATCTTGGGGCCCATCAGGTCGAGCATGCGGCTGCCGGCCATGCCGGTCGCCATGGCTTCGAACACGCGGCCGGTGTCGACGTTCTGCGCGGCGGCAAAACGCATGGCCTCGGCAATGCCTTCGATATTGACCACCTGCGCGATCTGGTTGCACAGCTTGGCAACCTGGCCCGCGCCGTGGTCGCCGATATGGGTGATGGTCTTGCCCAGCTGCTGCAGCAGCGGGCGCACGCGCTCGAGCATCTCGGGCTTGCCGCCGACCATGATGGTCAGCGTGCCCGCCTCGGCGCCCATGGTGCCGCCCGAGACCGGGCAGTCCAGCGCCTCGATGCCGCGCGCGGCCAGCGCCGCGGCGATCTCGCGCGTGACGATCGGCGAGATGGTGCTGTGGTCCACGCAGATGGTGCCCGGCGCGGCGCCGTGGATCACGCCCTGCTCGCCCAGCAGCACTTCGCGCACGTCTTCGGACGAGGTCACGTTGGTGAAGACGACGCTGGCGCCGCGTGCCGCTTCGGCGGGGGTGAAGAAGGGCTCCGCCCCCAGTGCGCGCGCGGCCCCGGCGGCTTCCGGGCGACGCACGAAGGCGCGCACGGTGTGGCCGGCGGCCAGCAGGTGGCGGACCATGTGCGAGCCCATGGCGCCCAGGCCGATGAAGGCGACGGTGGTGGGGGTGAGAGTGGTGCTCATGCCATGCTTCCTTTCTTGATGCGGCGGGCTACTTATCGCCCGCATAGGCGAACTTGCCGTTGCGGATCACCCCCATCACGCGCGAACGCTGGTCGAAGCCCTGGTGGTCCTTCGGGTTCAGGTTCATCACGCCGTTGGGGATGGTGAGATTGGTGGTGGCTTCCAGCGCGTCGCGCATGGCGGCGCGGAAGTCGCGCGTGCCGGGCTGGGCGCCGGTCTTCAGCGCGCGGCGGGCGGCGTCGTCCAGCAGCATCCACGCGCCCCAGGCGTCGCCGGCAAACTGCGTGACGCTGTCGGCGCCGTACTTGCTTTCGTAGCGGTTGACGAAGTCCAGCGCCACCTTGCGCACCGGGTGGCTCTCGGGCAGCTGGCGCGCGACCACCACCGGCCCGGTCGGGAACAGCGTGCCTTCCACATCCTTGCCGCCCATGCGCAGGAAGTCCCAGGTGGCGATGCCGTGGGTCTGGTAGACCTTGCCCTTGTAGCCGCGCTCGCCCAGCGTCTTCTGCGGCAGTACGGACGGCGTGCCGGCACCGGCGATCAGGATCGCGTCCGGGTTGGCCGCCATCAGCTTGAGCACCTGCCCGGTCACCGAGGTGTCGTTGCGCGAGAAGCGTTCGTTGGCGACCACCTTGATCTTGCGCACCTCGGCCAGCTTCGAGAACTCGCGCCACCAGCTCTCGCCGTAGGCGTCGGCAAAGCCGATAAAGCCGACGGTCCTGACGCCATGGTTGCTCATGTACTCGGTCAGCACGGTCGCCATGTGCGAGTCGTTCTGCGGCATCTTGAAGGCCCAGCGGCGCTTGGCGTCGGTCTGCGGCTCGACGATGGAGGCCGAGGCGGCCAGTGCCACCATCGGGGTCTCGCCCTCGGCCACGGCGTCGAGCGCGGCGATGGCGGTGGGGGTGATGTTGGGGCCGACGATCACGTCGACCTTTTCCTCGGAGATCAGCTTGCGCACGTTGCGCACCGCCGCGGCCGGGTCGCTGCCGTCGTCCAGGATCACGTAGTGCGCCTTCTGGCCGCCCAGCGTCTGGGGCCACATCAGCACGGTGTTCTTGGAGGGGATGCCGATCGAGGCCGCCGGACCGGTGGTGGACACATCGATGCCGACACGGATGTCGGCATGTGCGGCGGCGCTGGTGAAGAGCAGGGCGCCGGCCAGCAGCAGGGGGCGCAGGGGCAGTGTCAGCATGGTCTCCTCCGTTCTTATATGTGACGGGAAGGATAGCCGAACTCGGCCGCCGGGGCACGCCTGCGCCCCGCCACGGCCGTGCTGGTCAGCGCACGCCCAGGCGCCAGAGCGTGGTCACCTCGGCGGAACGCGCCGCGTGCAGCGGGTCGGCGGCATCCGTCGCGCGCGGGTGGCGCGGGCGGATATCGGAGCGGCCCAGCACCTTCAGCCCGGCGGCGTCGATCCAGCCCATCAGTTCCTCGCGCGGACGCAGGCCGAGATGCTCGGCCAGGTCCGACAGCAGCAGCCAGCCTTCGCCGCCCGGCGCCAGATGCTCGGCCAGCCCCTGCAGGAAGCCGCGCAGCATGGCGCTGTCAGGGTCGTAGACCGCGCGCTCCACTGGCGAGCTGGGCCGGGCCGGCACCCAGGGCGGGTTGCACACTACCAGCGGGGCCCGGCCTTCGGGGAACAGGTCGGCCTGGACGATCTCGACCTGCCCGGTGTAGCCAAGCTGGGCGATGTTCTCGCGCGCGCAGGCCAGCGCACGCGGGTCCTGGTCGGTGGCGACCACGCGCTGCACGCCGCGGCGGGCCAGCACCGCGGCCAGCACGCCGGTGCCGGTGCCGATATCGAAGGCGAGGGTCTTGGCCGGCAGCGGCTCGGTCGCGACCAGGTCGACATACTCGCCGCGCACCGGCGAGAACACGCCGTACCAGGGGTGGATGCGGTCTTCCAGCGCCGGGATCTCCACGCCCTTCTTGCGCCATTCATAGGCGCCGATCATGCCCAGCAGCTCGCGCATCGATGCCACGTAGGGCTCGCTGGCCGGGCCGTAGACCTGTTCGCAGGCGTCGCGCACATCCGGCGCGCGGCGCAGCGGCACCTCGTGGCTGGCATTGAACGGCAGCAGCAGCATGCCCAGCGTGCGGGCGCGCTGCGACTGGGCCAGCCGGTGCAGGTTGAAGGCCTCGATTGGCGAAACGGCCCCGCCCTTGGCCTTGTCCTTGGCTTTCTGGCCGGGGCGGCTGGCCTTCTTGGGCTTGCGCTCGGTGCGGCGGGCCAGCGCGTGCAGCAGCTGGCGCGCGTTCTGGAAGTCGCCGCGCCACAGCAGCGCGGTGCCCTCGCAGGCCAGGCGATAGGCGGTGTCGGCGCTGGTGGTGTCGTCGGCGATGACCACGCGGCGCGGCGGCGGCAGGCCGGCTTCAGAGCGCCAGGCGGCGCTGCGCTCGACGCCGTCCTCGGTCCAGTGAATGCGGGGTAGGTCGCTCACAGGGCCTCCGGCCGGCAGGGCGTGATGGGCAGCAGATGCATGGTTGGGTTTGCTTCTTATATAGGGAGAGGCGGCGGCGGACCGTCCTCAGAGTTCGTAGGCTTCGTGTTCGCCGGACATGGCCTGCTCAACCAGCTTGCGGTTGAGCGTCGGCGAGAACAGCTCGATGAAGGTGTAGACAAAGCTGCGCAGGTAGGCCCCCTGCTTGACGGCCAGGTGGGTCACGTTGCTGCCGAACAGGTGGCCGGCCGAAATGCCGCGCAGGTTGCGGTCGCGCTCGGCATCATAGGCGACGCCGGCGACGATGCCCACGCCCAGCCCGATCTCCACATAGGTCTTGATCACGTCCGCGTCGATGGCCTCCAGCACGATGTCCGGCTCCAGGTGGCGCAGCGCGAAGGCCTTGTCGATCTTGGTCCGGCCGGCAAAGTTGGCATCGTAGGTGATCAGCGGGTAGCCCATCAGGTCTTCCAGCGCCAGGTGCTTCTTGTCGAGCAGCGGATGCTCGGGTGGCGTAATCACCATATGGGTCCACTGGTAGCCCGGCAGCGACACCAGGTTCTTGTCGGCGGAGATGCCTTCGGTCGCGATGCCGATATCGGCCTGGTCGTGCAGCAGCATGTCGGCGATCTGCGCCGGGTTGCCCTGCTGGATCGACAGCCGCACCTTGGGGTAGCGCTTGGTGAACTCGCTGATCACCCGTGGCAGGGCATAGCGCGCCTGGGTGTGGGTGGTGGCGATGGTGAAGTTGCCCTGGTCCTGTGCCGCATAGTCCATGCCGACGCGCTTCAGGCTTTCCACCTCCTGCAGGATCTTCTCGACCGAGCTCAGGATGCGGCGGCCCGGCTCGGTCAGGCTGCGGATGCGCTTGCCGTGGCGGGTAAAGATATCGACGCCCAGCTCTTCTTCCAGCTCGATGATGGCCTTGGACACGCCGGGTTGTGACGTGTAGAGCGCTTTTGCGGCCTCAGTCAGGTTGTAGTTCTGCCGGACGGCCTCACGCACGAAGCGAAACTGGTGCAGGTTCATATATCTGGGTTCGTATAAACAAACAACTTCTTATTAGTTTGAGGTATGAGGCCAGTTTATTACGATTCTCGAACTTTGTTAATTAATGGCCAGCCCTCAGTGCGTCCTCTCGCAGCAGCCACTTTGTGATGCGAGACCCACGGGCCAGGTTCCCACCGAGTCCCCCATGTCTGTTGCCTATACGGTTTCCGGTCTGTTTGTAGGCGTCCTCGTCGGTCTGACCGGGGTGGGTGGGGGCTCGTTGATGACGCCGCTGCTGACGTTGCTGTTCGGCTTTTCGCCGGCCACCGCGGTTGGCACCGACCTGGCCTTCGCCGCCATCACCAAGGGCTTCGGCACCATCGCGCACCGTGCCCACGGCCATGTGCAGTGGCAGGTGGTGCGGCGCCTGTGCATCGGCAGCCTGCCGGCGGCAGTGGCCGCCATCCTGGTGCTGAAGAGCGCCGGCGAGCTCAACGCCCAGTGGCTGCACGCGATTCGCGTGACCATCGGCGTGTCGGTGCTGCTGACCGTATTGTCGCTGCTGTTCCGCAAGCAGATGCTGGCCTGGCTGGAACGCAATCCGCGCTTCCAGCTGCACGGCCGCGCCCAGGTCATTGCCACCATCGTGGTCGGCGCCGTGATCGGCGTGCTGGTGACGGTGTCGTCGATCGGCGCCGGCGCGGTTGGCGCCACGCTGATCCTGCTGCTGTATCCCCATATGAAGCCGGCTGAAGTGGCCGGCACCGACATTGCCTACGCCGTCCCGCTGACGGCGCTTGCCGGGCTGGGCCATGTGTGGCTCGGCACGGTCGACTGGAATTTGCTGCTGGCGCTGCTGGTGGGTTCGATCCCCGGCATCTGGCTGGGCGCGCAACTGTCGCGGGCGCTGCCCGAACGGCTGGTGCGTGCCGCACTGGCGACCACGCTGACGCTGGTCGCCATCAAGCTCGTTTCCTGAATTCAACGAATACTGAACGGACCCCGCCATGTATCAGTACGACCAATATGACCAGCGCATCGTCGCCGAGCGCGTCGCCCAGTTCCGTGACCAGGTGCGCCGCCGCCTGTCCGACGAGCTGACCGAGGAAGAATTCCTGCCGCTGCGCCTGCAGAACGGCCTGTACATGCAGCGCCATGCCTACATGCTGCGCGTGGCGATTCCGTACGGCCTGCTGTCGTCGAAGCAGATGCGCAAGCTGGGCCATATCGCGCGCGAGTACGACCGCGGCTATGGCCACTTCTCCACGCGCCAGAACATCCAGTACAACTGGATGGAGCTGGAGCGCGTGCCCGACGTGCTGGCCGAGCTGGCCAGCGTCGAGATGCACGCCATCCAGACCTCGGGCAACTGCGTGCGCAACATCACCACCGACCACTTCGCCGGCGTGGCGCCGGACGAGTCGGTGGACCCGCGCGTGCTGGCCGAACTGCTGCGCCAGTGGAGCACCTTCCAGCCGGAGTTCGCCTTCCTGCCGCGCAAGTTCAAGATCGCCATCTCGGCCTCGGCCAATGACCGCGCCGTGGTGCAGATGCACGATATCGGCATCTACGCCTACAAGAACGCCGAAGGCGAAACGCGCCTGCGCATCCTGGCCGGCGGCGGCCTGGGCCGCACGCCGATCCTGGGCACGATCATCAAGGACGACCTGCCGTGGCAGCACATGCTGTCCTACGTCGAGTCGGCCATCCGCGTGTACAACCGCTATGGCCGCCGCGACAACAAGTACAAGGCGCGCATCAAGATCCTGGTGAAGGCCATCGGCGCAGAGAAGTTCGCGCAGGAAGTCGAGGAAGAGTGGCAGCACAGCAAGGACGGCCCGGCCACGCTCACGCAGGCCGAGTTCGACCGCGTGGCGCAGTACTTCACGCCGCCCGCCTATGAAAAGCTGGCCGACACCGATGCTTCGTACGAGAACCACCTGCTGGAAGACAAGGCCTTTGCGCGCTGGGTCAGCCGCAACGTGCACGGCCACAAGGTGCCGGGCTACGCCGCGGTGACGCTGTCGACCAAGCCGGGCGTGGCCTCGCCCCCGGGGGACGCCACCGACGCGCAGATCGAAGCCGTGGCCGACCTGGCTGACCAGTTCGGCTTCGGCGAGCTGCGCGTCGCGCACGAGCAGAACCTGATCCTGCCGGACGTGAAGAAGCAGGACCTGTACGCGCTGTGGCAACTGGCCAAGAAGGCCGGCCTGGCCACCCCGAACATCGGCCTGCTGACCGACATCATCGCCTGCCCGGGCGGCGATTTCTGCTCGCTGGCCAACGCCAAGTCGATCCCTATCGCGCAAGCGATCCAGGACCGCTTCGACGACCTCGACTACGTCTATGACCTGGGCGAGATCTCGCTGAACATCTCGGGCTGCATCAACGCCTGCGGCCACCACCACGTCGGCAATATCGGCGTGCTGGGCGTCGACAAGGACGGTTCGGAGTGGTACCAGGTCACGCTGGGCGGCGCCCAGGGCAACCAGACCGCGCTGGGCAAGGTGATCGGCCCGTCGTTCAGCGCCGAGGAAATGCCCGAGGTGGTGACCCGCATCATCGACACCTTCGTGGCCAACCGCATCGAAGACGAACGCTTTATCGAAACCCTGTCCCGCATCGGCATCGCCCCGTTCAAGGAGCGCGTTTATGCCGACAAGCAGCCGCGCGAGCGCGCTGAAGCCTGAGGACCGGAGACTGAACATGGCAAAGATCATTCAACTGCAACAGGACGGCGCTACCGTCGCCCCCGTCATCGTCGATGACGCCTGGACCGTGCTGCGCGGCACCGCCGAGCAGCCGCTGACCGACGAGCAGATCGCAGCGGCCGTGCAAAGCCAGGACGCGGTGCTGTTCCCGCTGTCGGTGTTCAAGGCCAACGAAGCGCTGCTGGCCGGCCGCGACGCGGCCCGCACCGGCGTGTGGCTGGCCCCGGAAGACGAGCCGGGCGATGCCGAGGCGTACTTCGCGCGCGTGGCGCTGGTGGCGGTGGACTTCCCGGTGTTCCGCGACGGCCGCGGCTTTTCCACGGCCTACCTGCTGCGCACCCGCTACCACTGGAAGGGCCAGCTGCGCGCCATCGGCGACGTGCTGCGCGACCAGCTCAACTTCATGAAGCGCTGCGGCTTCGATGCCTTCGCGGTGCGGGCCGACAAGAACATCGAGGACGCCATCAAGGGCTTCACCGAGTTCACCGTGACCTACCAGGCTTCGGTGGATGAGCCGCTGCCGCTGTTCCGCCGCGCGCGGGCAGAGGTTGGCGCGCAACCGAAGGAAACGGCATGAGCACGGTGCTGAGCGAAATCGCCGTGGTCGACGCCGGTGCGGCGTCGGTGCTGCGTCCGCCTGCGCTGTGGGTTGCGCCGGAATACACCGGCAGCATTGCCGCGCTGGAGCAGAAGGAGCGCGAGCTGGGCGAGCGCCTGGCGGGCATCGCCGGCCGCTTCTTCCGCGCGCGCTTTGCCTCGAGCCTGGCGGCCGAGGACATGGTGCTGACCGACGCGATCCTGCGCGGCACCGAAGCCGTGCGCGCCGGCATCCGCGTGTTCACGCTGCAGACCGGGCGCCTGCACGCCGAGACGCTGGCGGTGCTGGACAAGGTGCAGGCGCACTACGGCTACAGCATCGAGCAGTTCACGCCGGACGCCGAGGCCGTCGAGAACTACCTGAAGAAGCATGGCCTGAACGGCTTCTACGACAGCATCGACCTGCGCAAGGAATGCTGCGGCATCCGCAAGGTCGAGCCGCTCAACCGCGCGCTCTCGCACGCCGACGCCTGGCTGACCGGCCAGCGCCGCGAGCAGGCGGTCACGCGCGCCGAGCTGCCGTTCGAGGAACTGGACGAAGCCCGCGGCATCCCGAAGTTCAACCCGCTGGCGGACTGGAGCGAGCCGGAGGTGTGGGCTTACCTGAAGCGCCACAACGTGCCGATCAATGACCTGCACGCCAAGGGCTATCCCAGCATCGGCTGCGAGCCGTGTACGCGTGCGGTGCGCGCGGGCGAGGATGTGCGCGCGGGACGTTGGTGGTGGGAGAGCAAGGACTCGAAAGAGTGCGGGCTTCACGAACAGAACATCAAGCATTGAGGCCGGGTACAAAAATGGGCATCATGAACGACATCGCAGAAGCAGGGTTGACGCAAACGAGCAGCGTGGCGCACCTGTTGCAAGTACAGAACGATCACCTCGACCGCCTCGAAGCGGAGTCGATCTACATCATCCGCGAGGTGGTGGCCGAGTGCCGCAACCCGGCGCTGCTGTTCTCGGGCGGCAAGGACTCGATCGTGATGCTGCACCTGGCGCTGAAGGCCTTCCGCCTGGGCGAGCGCAAGATCGAGCTGCCGTTCCCGCTGGTGCATATCGACACCGGCCACAACTATCCGGAAGTGATCGCCTTCCGCGACCAGCGCGTGGCTGAGCTGGGCGCGCGCCTGGTGGTGGGCCATGTCGAGGACTCGATCAAGCGCGGCACCGTGCGCCTGCGCAAGGAAACCGATTCGCGCAACGCGGCCCAGGCCGTGACGCTGCTGGAAACCATCGGCGAGCACCAGTTCGACGCGCTGATGGGCGGTGCCCGCCGCGACGAAGAGAAGGCCCGCGCCAAGGAGCGCATCTTCTCGTTCCGCGACGAGTTCGGCCAGTGGGACCCCAAGGCCCAGCGCCCCGAGCTGTGGAGCCTGTACAACGCCCGCATGGCGCAGGGCGAGCAGATGCGCGTGTTCCCGATCTCGAACTGGACCGAGCTGGACGTGTGGCAGTACATCGCCCGCGAGAAGCTGGCGCTGCCGCCGATCTACTATTCGCACCAGCGCGAAGTGGTGCGCAAGAACGGCCTGCTGGTGCCGGTCACGCCGATCACGCCCAAGCAGGACGGCGACGTCAGCGAAGTGCTGTCGGTGCGCTTCCGTACCGTTGGCGACATCAGCTGCACCTGCCCGGTGGCCAGCGTTGCCGATTCGCCGGAAACGATCATCGCCGAGACCGCGGTGACCGAGATCACCGAGCGCGGCGCCACCCGCATGGACGACCAGACGAGCGAAGCCTCGATGGAACGCCGCAAGAAGGAAGGCTACTTCTAAGCCGCACGCAGCAAAGGATCCAGACATGACTCACCAAGCAACCCATCAAGGCCTGCTGCGCTTTATCACCGCCGGCTCCGTCGACGACGGCAAGAGCACGCTGATCGGCCGCCTGCTGTACGACAGCAAGGCCGTGCTGTCGGACCAGCTGACCGCGCTGGCCAATGCCAAGAACAAGCGCACTGCCGGCGAGCAGATCGATTTCTCGCTGCTGACCGACGGCCTGGAAGCCGAGCGCGAGCAGGGCATCACCATCGACGTGGCTTACCGCTACTTCTCGACCGCGCGCCGCAAGTTCATCATCGCGGATACGCCGGGCCACGAGCAGTACACCCGCAACATGGTCACCGGCGCCTCGACCGCGGACGCGGCCATCGTGCTGGTCGATGCCACGCGCGTCACCGTCACCGACGGCCGTGCCGAGCTGCTGGCGCAGACCAAGCGCCACTCGGCGATCCTGAAGCTGCTGGAAATCCGGCACGTGATCGTGGCCGTCAACAAGATGGACCTGGTCGACTACAGCGAACAGCGCTTCAACGAGATCCGCACCGCCTACACCGAACTGGCCGAGCAGCTGGGCCTCAAGGACGTGCGCTACGTGCCGGTCTCCGCGCTGCGCGGCGACAACATCGTGCACGAGAGCGATGCCATGCCGTGGTACCAGGGCGAGCCGCTGCTGCCGCTGCTGGAAGAACTGCCGGTGGAAGAGGCCGCGCCCGAGGACGACGCCGCGCTGCGCTTCCCGGTGCAGCTGGTGATCCGCCAGGACGGTTCGCAGTCGGACGACTTCCGCGGCTATGCCGGCCGCATTGAAGCCGGCACCGTGCGCGTGGGCCAGAAGCTGCGCGTGCTGCCGGCCAACCGCGAAGCCGTGGTGGCTGAAGTGCTGACGCCCAATGGTGCCGCTGAATCGGCCAACGTCGGCGATACCGTCACGGTGCGCCTGGCCGAGGACGTCGATGTATCACGCGGTGACATGTTTGTTGCCGCCGATGCGACCACGGCTTCGGCAAAGAAGCTGCAGGCCGACCTGTGCTGGTTCGACGACGAGTCGCTGAACCCGGCGCGCAAGTACGTGCTCAAGCACACCACGGCCAGCGTGTTCGCGCGCGTGTCGGCGGTGGACCGCGTGCTGGACGTGCACACGCTGTCGCACGAGACCGGTCGCCACGATATCCGCCTGAACGACATCGGTTCGGTGCAGATCTCGCTGCAGAAGCCGATCGTGTGCGATGCATACGGCGACAACCCGGCAACGGGCGCCTTCGTGCTGATCGACGAAGCGACCAACCACACGGTGGCCGCAGGCATGATCCGTGCGTTCTCCTGATCGGTAACGACAGGAAAGGGGCAGCAGATGGACAAGCAGGCGCAGAAGACTTACGGCAAGGTGTTCCTCATCGGGGCAGGCCCCGGTGCGGCAGACCTCATTACGGTGCGCGGTGCACGGCTTTTGGGCGAAGCCCAGGTGGTGCTGCATGATGCACTGGTAGCGCCGGAGATGCTGGCCTGGTGTCCGCAGGCCGAGCTGGTCGAGGTGGGCAAGCGCTGCGGGCAGCGCTCCACCGCGCAGCTGTTCATCAACCGCCAGATCGTCGACCTGGCCGGCAAGTACGAGCGCGTGGTGCGCCTGAAGGGCGGCGACCCGATGCTGTTCGGTCGTGCCGACGAGGAACTGCAGGCGCTGGAAGCCGCTGGCATCGAGTATGAAGTGGTGCCGGGCATCACTGCGGCGCTGGCGGCTGCTTCGGCGATCGGCAAGCCGCTGACCAAGCGCGGTGTGTCGCGCAGCGTGGCGTTTGCCACGCAGGCGAAGGCTGCGGATGGCGAGGGCTCGGCCGATATCGAAGCGGCGGTCAAGGCCGATACGCTGGTCTACTACATGGGCCGCGACCAGGCGGCGTCGATTGCCGCGCAGCTGATCGCGCATGGCAAGCCGGCGTCGACGCCGGCGTGGGTGGTGGAAGCCGCCAGCACGCCGCGCCAGCGTAGCCGTGAATTCACGCTGGGCCGGATGGCAGCAGGCGAGGCCGCTGCCTGGATCGATCCGGCGCAGCCGAGCCTGCTGATGATCGGGGCGGCGCTGGCTGCGCGGGCTACCGAAACGCCGCGCGAAGGCGTGGGCGAAACCGTCGTGCAGACGCCGCGCGCTGCCTGAGCGCGCTGCGCGCCACTAGAAAAAAGCCCTGTACCGGCATGCCGGCACAGGGCTTTTGTCATCGGGGACCACGTTTCTGCTCAGGGCTGGCCGCTTGCGGGCATTGAGGCAACGCAGTATGCGGCCATTGCATCCAGCACCGCATCGGCCTCGCCTGCCGCCGTCGCGCAATGGATGCGCAGCCCGGGATGCGCTTGCCGGCATTGGTCGAGCAAGGCTGGCAGGTCGCGCCGCAGGTGGCCGCCCTGGCCCAGGAACACCGGCACCACGGTGGCGTCGGACACGCCGCGCGCTGCCAGGTCGGCGAGCGCGTCGGGCAGAGCGGGCGTCATCAGCTCCAGGAACGCCAGCCGCACCTCGCACCCGGGCAGGGCAGCGGCCACCTTCTGCTGCAGGCGGTCGAACGGCTCGCGCCAGCGCGCGTCGCGCGCGCCATGCGCAAACAGGACCAGGGCCCGGGTGGGTGCGGTCATGGCAGCCCGCCCCTCAGTGCCTGTCAACCCAGCGCAGCGCCAGCAGCGCCACCATCAGGTAGAGCGTGCCTGGCACCAGTGCCGAGATGATCGGCGGCCAGGTGTGCAGCAGGCCGACGTGCGAGAACAGCGTGTTCGACAAGTGGAACGACAGCCCCAGCATGATGCCCCCGAACACTTTCACGCCGACGGCGCCGGCACGGGCGTGCAGGTAGGCGAAGGGCAGGGCCAGCGCCATCATCACGAACAGCGTCAGCGGGTAGATCACCTTCTTCCAGAAGGCGATCTCATAGCGCTGCGTGTCCTGCTTGTTGTCGCGCAGGTGGCGGATATAGCGGAACAGGTCCAGCGTCGACATCCGCTCAGGCGTCACCAGCAGCACCGACAGGATTTGCGGCGTCAGCTCGGAATGCATGGTCACGCGCGGGAACTTGACTTGCTCGGCGCGGAAATCCGGGGCCAGCGAATCGCGTGCCGGCTTCGCGCCCTGGGCCGGGGGCGCCAGTTCGATGAAACGGGTCTCGTTGACGCCCTGCAGCTCCCACAACTGGCCACCCTGGTAGCGCCCCTCCTGCGCCACGCGGATCACGCGCAGGCGGTATTGCGGGTCGAACTCATACATGGTGATGCCGGTGATGGTCTGGTCCGGCCGCAACCCCGCCACGTTGACGAAGCGGGTGATCTCGCCGCCGCCGGCGGCATCCTTGTCGCGGTCCTTGACCCAGACGCCGGAACGGAAGCCTGACGACACGGTTGCGCCGATCGCCTCGAGCTTGATCTTCTGCGCGTACTGCTCGGCGCGGGGGCCGATGAACTCGCCGAAGATAAAGGTCACGATGGCCAGCGGCACCGCCAGCTTGAACAGCGAGAACAGCGCCTGGCGCGTGTTCAGGCCGGCCACGCGGAAGATGGTGTACTCGGACTGGCTGGCCAGCTGCGAGAACACATAGATCGCGCTGATCAGCACCGCGATCGGCAGCACCTCATACACCCGCGTGGGTGCCTGCAGCAGGACGTGGAACAGCGCGACCAGCGAGGTGTACTGGTTGTTGACGTTCTCCAGCTCGTTGAGCATGTCGAAGAACACGAACAGGGACAGCACCGCGAACAGGATGAAGGCGAACACGCCATAGACCAGCCGGCCGAAGTAGCGTTCGTAGACGCGCAGGATCCTCATGCCCGGCCTCCGGTGGCCGCGGCATCACGCCTGCGCAGGCCGAACACGGCGCGCCACCCGCCCAGGCTGCGGTTCTGGCGGTAGCGGAACAGCAGCAGCGCCCCCAGGAACACCGCCAGGTGGATCGGCCACCACGCCAGCCAGAACGGGATCGCGCCCGAGCGCACCCAGGACTGCGTCAGGTTGATCAGGTTGCTGTAGGTCAGGTAGATCAGCACCGCGAACACCAGCGGCGTGTAGCGGCCCAGGCGCGGGTTAACGTAGGCCAGCGGGATTGCGATCATGACGAAGTTGAAGGCCAGGATCGGCAGCGAGATGCGCCAGATCAGCTCGCCCAGGTTCTCGCGCGTGGGGTTGCGGATCAGCTCGATGGTGTCGCGGCTCTTGGGTGGCAGCTTGGCTTCGGACTCGGGAGCCTTGTTGTCCACCTTGACCGCGTAGCGTTCGAACTCGACGATGCGGTAGTCGATCTGGCCGGGCGTGCCCGAGTAGCGGCGGCCGTTTTCCATCACCACCAGGCGGTCGCCGTTGGGCATGGTCTCGAACTTGCCCTGGTGCGCCAGCGCCACGCCGATCTTGTCGGCCTCGGAGTTGGCGACGAAGACATTGCGCGCGTACTTCATGTCGGCATCCATGCCCTCGATGAACAGCACGTAGTTGGCCTTGGCCGGCTCGATGAAGCGCCCCGCGGCAATCATCGACATCACGCCGCGCTGCTCGAAGCGGTCGCGGAACAGCGCGCTCTGCTGGTTGGCCCAGGGCCAGGCAAACATGCCCAGCAGCAGCGCCAGCACGACGAAGGGTGCCGCGAACTGCAGCACCGGCTTGACCAGGTCGCGCAGCGAGATGCCCGCCGAGAACCACACCACCATCTCCGAATCCTTGTACCAGCGCGTCAGCACGATCAGGGTGGAGATGAAGAGCGTGGCCGACAGCAGGATCGACAGGTAGCCGATGGTGGCCAGGCCGATCAGCATCAGCACGTCGTTGGGACTGGCCTTGCCGCTGGCAGCCATTCCCAGGATGCGGATCACGAGCGAGGTGAGCATGAAGGTCAGCATCACCAGGAACACCGCCCCGGCGGTGTAGGCAAGCTCGCGTCGCAGGGCTTGTTGAAGGATCATGCGGGTTCGGTTCCGGGCTGCCGGCCGGAGCGGGCGATGTGCCGTGCGAGGTGCCTGGCAGAACAGCTGGCTGGCAGCACAGCATGCTGTCAGCGTGACCGGGGCGTATCAGCGGCGGCAGGTCGCGGGATAAAAATCGCGGATAATGGAGGCTTTCGTGTCTAACGAGCCCCTGGAAGGAAGCGCGATGGAATTTAGCACAAAAGCCTTGGATTGGAGCAAAGCCGGCCAAAATGGTTTCCTGGCGACCAAGACCGACTGCCTGGTGGTCGGCCTGTTCGAAGGCCAGAACCTGGCCGGAGTGGCCAAGGCACTGGACGTGGCCACCAAGGGCTTGGTGGGACGGCTGGTCAAGCAGGGCGACTTCGAAGGCAAGCGCGGCACCCAGCTGATGCTGCATGAGGTGGCCGGCGTGGGCGCCGCGCGCGTGCTGCTGGTGGGCCTGGGCAAGGAAGCCGACTTCAGCGACAAGGCCTTTGCCGACGCGGTCCGCACCGCCGTGCGTGCCTTGTCGTCCACGCGTGCGGCCTCGGCCCTGTGGTGCCTGGCGCAACAGGCGCCGCAGCAGCGCGATGTCGCCTGGGCGGTGATCACCACCATCACGCTGGTGCGCGAAGCCGGCTATCGGCTGCTGGAGCGCCATCCGGGCCTGAAGCGCGCCAATGCCAACGGCAAGCCCAACGGCAACGACAAGTCCTCGCTGCGCAAGGTCGTGATCGCGGTCGACAGCGGCGATGCCCGCGCCGCGACCCAGGCCGTGGTGCGCGGCACCGCCATCGCCAACGGCATGGAGCTGACGCGCGACCTGGGCAACCTGCCGTCCAATATCTGCACGCCGACCTACCTGGCCAATACCGCCCGCGGCATTGCCAAGCGCCACAAGCTCAAGGCCGAGGTGCTGGGCCGCAAGCAGATCGAGGCCCTGAACATGGGGGCCTTCCTGGCCGTGACCAAGGGCAGCGAAGAGCCGCCGCAGTTCATCGTGCTGCGCTACGACGGCGCCGGCGCCAAGCAGGCCCCGGTGGTGCTGGTGGGCAAGGGCATCACCTTCGATACCGGCGGCATCTCGCTCAAGCCGGGCGAGGGCATGGACGAGATGAAGTACGACATGTGCGGCGCCGCCTCGGTGCTGGGCACGATCCAGGCCGTGGCCGAGATGGGCCTGAAGCTCAACGTCATCGCCGTGGTGCCGACCTGCGAGAACATGCCCAGCGGCATCGCCACCAAGCCGGGCGACGTGGTCACCAGCATGTCCGGCCAGACCATCGAGATCCTGAACACCGACGCCGAAGGCCGCCTGATCCTGTGCGACGCGCTGACCTATGTGGAGCGCTTCAAGCCGGCCGCGGTGATCGACGTGGCCACGCTGACGGGCGCCTGCATCATCGCGCTCGGCCACATCAACAGCGGCCTGTACGCGCGCTCCGACGCGCTTGCCGATGCCCTGCTGCAGGCCGGCCGCCGCGCCATGGACACCGCCTGGCGCATGCCGCTGGACGACGAGTACCAGGACCAGCTCAAGTCCAACTTTGCCGACATGGGCAATATCGGCGGCCGCCCGGCCGGCAGCGTGACGGCGGCATGTTTCCTGTCGCGCTTTACCGAGAAATACGACTGGGCCCACCTGGACATCGCCGGCACCGCCTGGAAGAGCGGCGCGGCCAAGGGGGCCACCGGCCGCCCGGTGCCGTTGCTGGCGCAGTTCCTGATGGACCGCGCGGCCTGATGGCGGCGGCAGGCAACAGAGGCAGCAAGGGTCCATGACGCGCATCGATTTCCACAGCAACGTGCCGGACGTGCTCGGCTATGTCTGCCGGCTGGTCCGCAAGGCCTACGGCGCCGGGCAGAAGGTGGTGATCCACGGGGCGCCGGCGCAGCTGGCGGACCTGGATGCGCGCCTGTGGACCTTCTCCGCGCTGGACTTCCTGCCGCATTGCGGGCTGGAAAGCCCCAATGCGGCGGTCACGCCGATCCTGCTGGCCGCCACCACCGAAGGCGTGCCGCATCACCAGCTGCTGATCAACCTGGCAGACCAGGCCCCGGCGCAGTTTGCCAGCTTCGAACGGCTGATTGAAGTGGTGGGCGCGGGCGATGCCGCGCGCGAGGCCGGCCGCCAGCGCTACCGTTTCTACCGCGAACGCGGCTATCCGCTGACGCACCACGACATCGGCCAGCCCAAGGGAGACGCCGCATGAGCGAACGCACCACCTCGCGGGTGATCCCGCGGCTCGATCCGAACGACAGCATCCCGCTGCTGACCGAGGTGTTCGAACTGCCGGACGCAGGGGCAGCAGCGCCGGCTGCCGCTGCGCAGGAGGGCGTGATCGATACCTTCGGCATGGCCGATTCGGGCCTGGTCATGCATGTCGGCGATACCGGCGACGCCGTGGCGGACGAGGGCGCCGCACCGGCGATGCCGGCAGATAGCGGCGCGCCGGGCGAGGACGACCTGCGCGCGGTGCGCACCGAGTTGCTGACGCGCGTGATGATGCGCTTCCGGACCGAATGGCCGCAGGTCGTGGCGGCCCATACCGAGGCCACGCTGCAGTCGCGCCTGGCGCCGCTGACGGCGCAACTGGCCAGCGAGCTGACGCAGTCGCTGGAGGCGCGGCTGGTGGAATGGCTGGATGCGACGCTGGAGGAGATCGAGAAGACGCCAGGTGAGGATTAACGGCGGCTGAAGGGCTGGAGCGGACCGGCGGGTCTCGACAGACGTCGGCAAACAAAAAAGCCTGCGATCGCTCGCAGGCTTTTTTGCATCAGCGCGGCCGAGAGTCAGTCCGTCACTGCACCCTTGCTCGCCGTCGACGCCAGCTTCGAGAATTTCGCCAGCACCCCACGCGTATAACGCGGCGCCGGCTGCTTCCAGTTGGCCCGGCGCCTGGCCAGTTCTTCATCCGCCACGTTCAGCTGCAGCAGCAGCTTGTGCGCATCGATGGTGATCGAATCGCCTTCCTGCACCAGCGCAATCGTGCCGCCCACATACGCTTCCGGCGCCACGTGGCCAACCACCATGCCCCAGGTACCACCAGAGAAGCGGCCGTCGGTAATAAAGCCGACCGATTCGCCCAGCCCCTTGCCGATGATGGCCGAGGTCGGGGCCAGCATTTCCGGCATGCCGGGGCCGCCCTTGGGGCCGAGGTAGCGCAGCACCAGGATGTCGCCGGCGTTGATCTTGTCGGCCAGGATCGCTTCCATCGCGCTCTGCTCGTCTTCGAACACGCGCGCCGGGCCAGTGATGACCGGGTTCTTCAGGCCGGTGATCTTGGCGACCGCGCCTTCTTCGGCCAGGTTGCCCTTCAGGATGGCCAGGTGGCCTTCGGCGTAGAGCGCCTTCTCGATCGGCAGGATCACGTCCTGGTCGGCACGCGGGGTGTCGGGAACGTTTTCCAGCTCTTCAGCCAACGTGCGGCCGGTGATGGTCAGGCAGTCGCCATGCAGCATGCCGGCCTTGAGCAGGACCTTCATGACCTGCGGGATGCCGCCGGCCTTGTGCAGGTCGGTCGCCACGTACTGGCCCGACGGCTTCAGGTTGCAGATCACCGGCACCTTGCGGCGGATGCGCTCGAAGTCGTCGATGGTCCATTCCACCTCGGCGGCGTGGGCGATGGCCAGGTAGTGCAGCACGGCGTTGGTCGAGCCGCCCGTGGCCATGATCAGCGCCACGGCATTCTCGACCGACTTGCGCGTGATGATGTCGCGCGGCTTGATGTCCTGCTTGATCGCCTCGACCAGCACGCGCGCCGATTCGGCGGCGCTGTCGACCTTCTCCTGGTCCGGGTTGGCCATGGTCGACGAGTACAGCAGCGACATGCCCAGCGCCTCGAACGACGAGCTCATGGTGTTGGCGGTGTACATGCCGCCGCACGAACCGGTCGACGGGCAGGCGTTCTTTTCCACGCCCTCGAAGTCTTCCTGGCTCATGCGGCCGGCGGTGAATTCGCCCACGGCCTCGAACGACGACACGATGGTCAGGTCCTTGCCCTTCCAGTTGCCCGGCTTGATGGTGCCGCCATAGACGTAGATGCCCGGCACGTTGGTGCGCGCCAGCGCGATCATGCCGCCCGGCATGTTCTTGTCGCAGCCGCCGATCACGACCACGCCGTCCATCCACTGGCCCTGCGCGGCAGTCTCGATGCAGTCGGCGATGACCTCGCGCGAGATCAGCGAGTACTTCATGCCCTCGGTGCCCATCGACATGCCGTCCGAGATGGTCGGGGTGCCGAACACCTGCGGGTTGGCGTCCGAGGCCTTGATCGCGTCGATGGCCGCATCGGCCAGGCGCTGCAGGCCCGCGTTGCAGGGGGTGATGGTCGAGTGGCCGTTGGCGATGCCCACCATCGGCTTGTCAAAGTCTTCCTTCTTGTAGCCGAGTGCGTAGTACATCGAACGGTTGGGCGAACGCGCCACGCCTTGCGTGATGTTCTGCGAGCGTTTGTTGAATGCCATGATGGGGAATCTCCGTGGGGTCTTCAGTGCCGCTCCGCGCTGCGCCCGAAGACCTGGAGGCACGAACGCACGGCGGCGATGTTGTGGGCCAAAGAATGACGCTTGCGTTTTGGAGTGTCAAATATATTATTTGACCTTTATTGAGTCGAAAAACATATCAGGAGCGCGTTTGGACCTGCGTCAGTTGCGTTACTTCATCACTGTGGCGGAAGAGTTGCATTTCGGCCGCGCGGCAGGCCGCCTGTCGATGACGCAGCCGCCCTTGTCGCAGCAGATCCAGGCGCTGGAAGAGGAAATCGGCGTGCAGCTGTTCGTGCGCACGCGGCGCTCGGTGGCGCTGACGCCGGCCGGCCAGCAGTGGCTGCCCGAGGTGCGGCGCGTGCTGGCCGATGCCGCGGCGCTGCCCGGGCTGGCGCAGCGGCTGGCGCGCGGCGAGGTGGGGTCGCTGTCGCTGGCCTTTGTCAGCACCGCCGACTACGGCATCCTTCCCGACTTGTTGCGGCGCTTTCGCGCCCGGCACCCGGAGGTGCAATTGCAACTGCGCGAGGCCACCAGCGACGTGCAGCTCGAGGGGTTGATGGAGGGGGCGATCGACGCCGGCCTGGTGATCCGGCCGCAGTTGCCGGCCATGCCGCACGGGCTGGCCTACCTGCCGCTGGTGAGCGAGCCGCTGGTGCTGGCCGTGCCCGACGGCTGGCGGCCGGCGGGCGCGGTGCTGGCGGGCGACGCCGCGGTGTCGCTGCGCGAGGCCGCCCATGAACCGCTGATCATCTTCCCGCGCCGAAGCGCGCCGGCGTTTTATGACATCATTACGGGCTACTATGCGCGCGAGGGCCTGGTGCCCGTGATCGCGCAGGAAGCCATCCAGATGCAGACCATCGTCAGCCTGGTATCGGCGGGCATGGGCGTGGCGCTGGTGCCGGCCTCGCTGTGCAACCTTCGCCGCACCGGGGTGTCCTACCTGGCGCTGCGCGAGGCCGGCCCGCAGATCGAGACCGGGCTGGTCTGGCGCGACGGCGCGTCTGCCGGCGTGGCGCCGGTGCTGCGCTCGTTCATCGATATTGCGACCGCGCTCGCGCAAGAAGCAGGCGCAGCCGGGCCCGCCCCTCGCTGACACGTCACCAATGTCACCGAGGCCACTGACAATACGCAGGCCGCGGCCTTTACAACCTCCATTCACGCCAACATGCTGATTCATCCCCAGTTCGACCCGGTTGCCATCCACCTGGGCCCGCTTGCCATCCGCTGGTACGGGCTGATGTACCTGGCCGGGTTCATCATGTTCCTGGGCTTCGGGCGCCTGCGCATCCGCCAGCCGCATATCGCGGCCAAGGGCTGGACCACGCGCGACCTGGACGACATGCTGTTCTTCGGCGTGCTGGGCGTGATCCTGGGCGGGCGGCTGGGCTATGTGCTGTTCTACAAGCCGTCGTACTACCTGGCCCATCCGCTCGAGATCCTCAAGGTGTGGGAAGGCGGCATGGCCTTCCATGGCGGCTTCCTGGGCGTGGTCGTGGCGATGTGGCTGTTCGGCAAACTGCGCCGGCGCCACTGGATGGAGGTGACCGACTTCATCGCGCCGATGATCCCCTGCGGGCTGGCCGCCGGCCGCATCGGCAACTTCATCAACGGCGAGCTGTGGGGCCGCGCCACCGACCTGCCGTGGGGCATGATCTTCCCGCAGGCGGGCGACAACATCCCGCGCCATCCGTCGCAGCTGTACCAGTTTGCCGGCGAGGGCGTGGCGCTGTTCATCGTCCTGTGGCTGTTCGCGCGCAAGCCGCGGCCGATGGGCGCGGTGTCGGGGGTATTCCTGATCGGCTATGGCGCCTTCCGCTTTGCCGCGGAATTCGCGCGCGAGCCCGACAACTTCCTGGGCCTGCTGGCGCTGAAGCTGTCGATGGGCCAGTGGCTGAGCCTGCCGATGATCCTGGCCGGCATCGCCATGGTGGTCTGGGCCTACCGGCGCCAGCCCGGCGCCGGCGCTTCACAGCCGGCGGCCTGAGAATCCGCCGGCGCTATTTGCCGGCGCGGCGCAAGGCGTCGATGCGCGCCTGCGTTTGCGGGTGGGTCGACATGAAGTCCTGGCCGCGTTCCGGCTCGGCGTCCGACGCCGCACCGCGCCGATTGTCCAGCCTGACCAGCACATCGGCCAGCGCCGCGGGCGGCAGGCCGTTGCGCTGCATGACCTCGATCGCAAAGGCGTCGGCCTCGCGCTCATGGTCGCGTGAATAGCGCAGCGTCAGGATCGCGGCCGGCACCCCGGCCAGCACCGTCGAGATATCCCCGAACAGGTAGGCCGACAGCGCCGCCAGCGCCGACCCCTGGATCACCTGCTGCAAGCCGTGCCGGTTGGCGACATGGCCGGCTTCATGGGCCAGCACGCCCATCATGCCGGCACCGGTGCCGGCCAGGCTGACCAGTTCGTCGGTGACCACGATGGTGCCGCCCGGCAGCGCCAGCGCATTGGCGCCGATCTCGCCGCCCTGGCGGAACAGGATCTGGTAGTCGTGGCCGGCATCGCGCGGGCGCTTCAGCGCCGCGAAGGCCGAGCGGATGCGTTGCTGCTCGGCGGGCGGCAGCTGCGTCGGCTTGACCATGCCGTTGTCCAGGCTCGCCAGCGTCAGCTTGCCGAGATGGGCCTCCACCTCGGGCGGCACCGTGCGCGCCATCATGCCGGCGCCCCATGGCAGCAGCACGTAATAGCCCAGCACCAGCACCGCCACCAGCCCCGCCACGGCCAGGCCGGCCAGGCGCCAGCTGTTCTGCGCGCGCGCCACCAGGCTGTCGCGATGGCCGGTGGCGGCCAGCAGGTGGTCTAAGGCGGCGTGGTCGGTGATCTCGCAGAAGGCGCCGTCGGCAAAGGTGACCAGCCGCGGCGCGCGGCGCACGCGCTCGGACACGCGCACGTCCGACAGCGGCGCGCGCCGCAGCTCGGCGCCGGAGTCGTCGCGCAGCACGGCCTGCTGCGCCTCAACGGCCAGCGTGGCCGGATGCGCGCGCGACGAGCGGCCATCGAAGAAGGTGACTGGGATCATGGTGCGGGCGGGGTCAGCGCACGGCGTGCTCAGAGCGCGATGTCGATGTCGTACCAGTCTACCGCCGCATCGCCCAGCGCACCGACTTGTTGCGCCTCGCCGGCCACGAAGGTGTCGAGCGGGCCCGCCGCCAGCATGGTCACGCATTCGAGCCGGTAGCGCGCCGAACGCACCCGCGCGAACGGCAGGTACAGGCCCAGCGTCAGCGCGATCGCGATCAGGTTGGTGACGAAGATAAAGACCATGCGGCCGGCCCCCACCTCGCTGCGGAACGCATGCGGCGCCAGCGTGGTGTGGCTCCACACGACATTCTGCAAGCGTGCCATCACGTAAGGGCTGACGGCCAGCAGCGCCAGGTAGAAACCGGTCACGCCGATGCCGAACGACAGCATCGCGCCCGCCTTGCCCGACGCGGTCACGCCCAGCACGAAGCCGGCCAGTGCCGCGGCCGCCACCAGCGCGACCATCACGCCGATGGCACGCAGGTAGACGCCATAGAAATCGCCCGCGCCGGCGTCGAAGGCAAACGGTGCGGTGCCGAAGCGGGTGTGGTTGTGCTGGTAGCGCTTGAAGCGCTGGTGCGCCAGCGGCCCAAGCAGGCCCAGCGTGGCCACCGCGGCCAGCGGCCACAGCACGAACACCTTGTAGGCATCGGCATCGCCGCCGGTGAAGGCGAAGCGCAGGCCGCGGTAGCTGGAGTTGGCCATGCGGAAACGCAATGAGCGCACCAGCAACAGGGGGAACACCGCCAGCAGCGCCACCAGCATCGCCAGCGCAAGGAAGGGCGAGACCGTCGAGGCGAACTGGAAGGCGAGCACCAGCGCGAACACGATGGCGCGGCCTTTCAGGATCGCGGACGGCTTGCCGTGGTAGTCAAAACTCGCGCCGTCGAGCCGCGTGTTGCGATAGAAATACTGCAGCGTGCGCACCTTGGCCCAGGCCGAATAAATGCCGAAGGTGACGATGGTCAGCAGTGCATTGACGATCCAGATACGGAAGTACTCTGAACCGGATCCGGTAAAGGACAGGCCCAGCGGCCGCGGCACGGCGTAGCGCGGCTCGGCAGGCGCCGGTGTCTCGTCTGCCGGGGTACCGGCCAGGGTGAAATCGCTGCCAGCTTGCATGGCGGAGCTCCAGTGTGTGTGGAAAGCGACAGTCAGGATTGCGGCCTCGGCCGCAGTTTCAGAAATGCAACCACTTTAGATCGGGCATTTGCGGCGATGCGCTCACATTCTCGCACTGATAAATAGCGACCACGGCACAATCTGCATATGCCATTGCCGCCAGGCGGGCACGCGTATAAGAAAATGTGGGAAAACCCTCGTAACACTCTAGAAACATCCTGTTACACTAGACGTATTCTGTAACAACTTTCCAATGCGTGTTGCCAATAAAATCAGTGACTTATTCACGCTGGCACGTAAATCGCTATCTTGATTGTTACAAAGATGAGCGGCAAGCCACAGCCGCCAACGGAAGTGCCAGGGAGGGAGTGACGGCTGACAGGCCACACTTGCCGGCACTTCACGTACAGCCAGGGCGACGGGAAAATCCGCGCGCAAGCGCGTTTCAAAGGGGGGCGCAGGGCCAGCGCCGGCAATCCATGGACCCACGCGGCAGATACTTTTGAAAGTACCCGCCGACGATGAAAAGCAGTACTGCAGTACTTTCAGGCGCGGGCGTTTCCTTGCAGGGAGGCATGGAAACGCCCGCCGCACCTCATATCGCACCCACGCCGTACCCCACGGACCGCATCTCGCCGGTCAACCACCAGAACACCACCACCCGCTCCGGCTTGTTTGCAGCGCAGCATCGAAATTCCTTGTATCGTTCGCGTCCTAATCCATAATTATGAATTATGGCTGACCGGGCGCATCTGCCTGGCCGACGCCAGATCGTGACCGGGACGCGTCGGTCACGCGATCCGACCCGGGGGAAGCATGCGCATCGTCCAGCAGGCGTTGTACCTGGAAGTGGCAGACCGGCTGCGCGCCATGATTGACGCGCATACGCTGGTGCCCGGCGCATGGATCGACGAGAGCGCGATGGCCGAAACGCTGGGCATCTCGCGCACGCCGCTGCGCGAAGCGCTCAAGGTGCTGGCCGCCGAAGGCCTGGTGCGGCTGGAGCCGCGGCGCGGCTGCTTCGTCAATGAGCTGTCCGAGCAGGACCTGGACGAGATCTTCCCGCTGATGGCACTGCTGGAAGGGCGCTGTGCCTACGAGGCCGCGCGCAACGCCACGCGCGCCGACCTGGACGCACTGGACGGCCTGCATGCCGACCTGGCGCGCTATGCGCAGGCGGGCGACATCGACGCCTACTACGAAACCAACTTCCAGATCCACGAATCGATCCAGCGGCTGGCCGGCAACCGCTGGCTGTCGGGCCTGATCAGCGACCTGCGCAAGGTGCTGCGGCTGTCGCGCCACAAGAGCCTGAAGCTGCCGGGCCGGATCCAGGAATCCTGCGCCGAGCACCTGTCCGTGTTTGCCGCGCTCAAGGCCCGCGACCCGGAAGGCGCCGAGGCGATGATGAAGACCCACCTGCTGCGCCAGCGCGCGGCGCTCAAGACGCTGGATGCCGGCGCCACCGCCGGCGCAGCCGAGGCCCAGGCCGTGCGCGCGCCGCCGGTGCTGCGCGTGGCCGGCGCCGAAGAGTAGCCGCGGCGCCGCAACCCCAGTCCGATGTTTTTCCCACATTCCGATCGATGCATCAAGGCAGGTACCGCATGAATTCCTTCGACACGGGTGACCAGAAGATCAGTGCGCCGCTGGGCGAAAGCGAGCCGGCAGGTTCCAAGTTCCTGTCGCGGCTGGGCCGCTGGTGGGGACGCAAGGGCGAGGGCGACGCCAAGGCCAGCGCCAAGGCCCCGGCAACGCCGGTCGATGGCGAGGCGCCGCTGCCGGCGCGCGCGGTGCGCCGCCAGCGCGAGCAGCTGCGGCTTTGCTTCGACGCGCGCCTGACCGATGGCGCCGCCAATGCCGCCGCGCAGGCATGGCAGGCCGAGTATGAGGCCGCCGGCGAGGCCACCCGGCGCGGCATGCTGGCGGTGCTGGGCGAAGTCGCCAGCAGCGGCGGCAAGGGCAGCGAAGAAGCCGGGGCCGACGGCGACAAGGGCGCGCGCGCCGCCCGCGCGCAGGCCGCGTCTTCGGGCCTGGCCCAGGCCCTGTCCAATGCGCGCATCCGCTTCTTCAAGCGGCTCGCCGCGCTGCACGGCCAGCGCGGCAACAGCGCTTGCGGCCTGCACTTCCTGATCCAGCTGCGCGCCGACATGCTGCGCTGGCAGCGCCGCATGCCGGGGCTGCGCCCGCTTGACGACGATCTCGAGGCGCTGTTCTCCAACTGGTTCGACGTGGGCCTGCTGGAGCTGCAGCCGATCACCTGGGATTCGCCGGCATCGCTGCTGGAAAAGCTGATCCGCTACGAGGCCGTGCATGAAATCGCTTCATGGACCGACCTGCGCAACCGCCTCGATTCCGACCGCCGCTGCTATGCGTTCTTCCACCCGCGCATCCCGCGCGAGCCGCTGATCTTTGTCGAGGTGGCATTCGCGCCGGAGATGGCGGCCAATGTCCATACATTGCTGGATGAAGCCGCGCCGCTGGAAGACCTGCGCCGCGTCAAGTGGGCCATCTTCTATTCGATCAGCAATACGCAGGCGGGCCTGCGCGGCGTGAGCTTCGGCAATTTCCTGCTCAAGCGCGTGATCGAGGAGGTCCAGCGTGAATTCCCAAAAGTGAATCAGTTCGCCACGCTCTCGCCGATCCCCGGGTTTGCCGACTGGCTGCGCAAGCAGGATGGCGATGCCATTGCGCGCGTGCTGGGCGACAAGCGCCTGGCGCGCTGGAGCGAGCGCCACGGCAAGGCGCCAGCGGACGGCGCCGGGTGGCTGGAGGCGCTGGTGCCGGACGCCGCCGATACCGTGATCCGCGATACCGCGATGACCCTGGCCGCGCATTTCCTGGTGCGCGAACGCAACCAGTCGATGCCCGCCGACCCGGTCGCGCGCTTCCACCTCGGCAACGGGGCCTGCGTGGAGCGGCTGAACTGGGGCGCCGACCTGTCGCGCAAAGGCCGCAGCCAGAGCTGCGGGATGATGGTCAATTATCTTTACGTGCCCGAGGCGCTGGATGACAATCTGGCACGCCTGGGCGCCGGCAACCCGCGCATCAGCCGTAGCGTCGGGAAGCTGCTGTGACCCTGGTCCGGTCACGCGGGTCGCCCCCGCACCCGCGGCGCCTGGCGCGCCGCGTTTTCTTGTCGGGACCTGAGCAGTAACTTCGCGCCGCGGCAGTGCCGCGCGGCCATCAGATTGACTTTCCGCAGAAGAGAGAGGAGACAACCAATGAATCGTCGTCAGTTCAGCCTGGCCGCGTGCGCGCGCGCAACAGGCGTGGCCCTGGGCCTGGCCGGCCTCGGCACCGGCGCAATGCTCGCCGCACCCGCAGCGCATGCCGATACCTGGCCGTCCAAGCCCGTCACCGTGATCGTGCCGTTTCCCGCCGGCGGCGGCACCGACGCCTTTGCGCGGCCGCTGACCGCGCAGTTGTCCAAGCAGCTCGGCAAGCAGTTCGTGATCGACAACCGCGGCGGCGCCGGCGGCACGGTCGGCGCCAGCATTGCGGCCAAGGCCGGGCCGGACGGCTACACGGTGTTCATCGGCGGCGCGCACCACGCGATTGCGCCGTCGTTCTACAAGAAGCTGGACTACGACATCGAGAAGGACTTCATCCCGGTCACGGTGATCGCTCAGCCGCCGCAAGTGGTGGTGGTCAATCCCAACCGCGTCAAGGCCAACACGCTGCAGGAGCTGATTGCCTACGCCAAGGCCAATCCCGGCAAGCTGAACTACGGTTCGGCCGGCAACGGCTCGTCGCACCACCTGGCGGGCGAGCTGTTCAAGCTCCAGACCAAGACCTTCATCACCCACATCCCCTACAAGGGTGCGGGCCCGGCGCTGTCCGACCTGATCGCGGGCCAGGTCGACCTGATGTTCGACGGCCTGGGCTCGTCGGCACAGCATATCCGCGCGGGCCGCATCAAGGCGCTGGCGGTGGCTTCGAGCAAGCGCTCGGCGGCGTTCCCCAACGTGCCGACCGCGGCCGAGGCAGGCGTGCCCAACTATGACGTGTCGACCTGGTATGCGATGTGGGTGCCCAAGGGCACGCCCAAGGAGATCGTCGACCGCCTGTATGCAGAGACCGAGAAGGCGCTGAACACGTCGGAGCTCAAGCAGGTCTGGCTTAACAACGGCTCCGAGACGCCGGCGTTTACGCAGGAGCAGTTCGCGCAGTTCCAGCACGCCGAGATTCGCCGCTGGGCCCAGGTGGTGCAGCAGTCCGGCGCCAAGATCGACTGACGGGGCGCCATGTCAACGCTGATCCGATGCAAGGGGGCGCGGCGATGAGCGGCACCGTATTGTTTGCCACGCAGGGCACCACCGCCACCGTGACGCTGTCGCACGCGGGCAAGCTCAACGCCATTTCCGCGCAGATGTGGCGCGAGCTGGCCGCGGGCTTTGCACGCCTGTCCGCCGATACCTCGCTGCGCTGCGTGGTGGTGCGCGGTGCCGACGGCAACTTTGCCGCCGGCGCCGACATTGCCGAGTTCCCGGCAGAGCGCGCCGACGAGGCCGCGGTGCGCCACTACCACATGGCCACCATCGCGCCGGCACTGGCGGCGGTGGCGCAATGCACGCACCCCACCGTGGCGATGATCGAAGGCGTATGCGTGGGCGGCGGGCTGGAAATCGCCTGCCACTGCGATCTGCGCATCGCCGCCTCGGACAGCCGCTTCGGCGTGCCCATCAACCGCCTGGGCTTCCCGATGGCGCCCGGCGAGCTGCAGGGCCTGCTGGCGCTGGCGGGCCGCGCCGCCGCGCTGGAGATCCTGCTGGAAGGCAGGGTCTTCGACGCCGCCGAGGCGCGCGACAAAGGGCTGCTGACCCGCGTGGTCGAGCCCGGCGCGCTGGCCGCTGAGGTCGAGGCCACGGCGCGCCGCATTGCCGCCGGCGCGCCCGTGGCCGCCCGCATCAACAAGGCCACCATCCGCCGGCTGGCGCCGCTGCCGGCACCGCTGTCGCCCGCCGAGCTGGACGCGCATTTTGCCTACGCCGAAGGCGCGGATCATGCGGAAGGGGTGGCCGCCTTCCTCGCGCACCGGCCACCGCAGTTCCGTGGGGAGTAGGGCACGCCGCCAGCACTGCTTCCACACGCCATTGTTTTCTTCGTTTTCCTCAGCCTTTCGTTCGATCCCCGACATGAACGCCAACCTGTTCGCCCTGTTCGAATCCCGCTTCCCCGCCGACCGCACCGCCTGCTGCATCGAGACCCATGACGGGCTGTACTACAGCTGGGACGACCTTGACCGCGCCACCGCCAAGCTCGCCAACCTGCTGGCCTCGCTGCACCTGCCCGAAGGCGCACGCGTGGCGGTGCAGGTGGAGAAGTCCCCCGAAGCGCTGTTCCTGTACCTGGCCACGCTGCGCGCCGGCTACGTCTACCTGCCGCTGAACACCGCCTACCAGGAGGCAGAGATCGACTACTTCGTCGGCAATGCCGAGCCGTCGGTGGTGGTGTGCAGCAGCAAGAATTTCGGCTGGGTGTCCAAGGTGGCGTTCCGCCACGGCGTCAACCACGTCTTTACCCTGGACGACGACCGCAGCGGCTCGCTGCTGTCGCGCGCGGCGGGCAAGTCAGATACCTTCGAGACGGTCGCACGCCAGGATGACGACCTTGCCGCCATTCTCTACACCTCCGGCACCACCGGCCGCAGCAAGGGCGCGATGCTGACGCACCGCAACCTAGCCTCCAATGCGCAGACGCTGCATGAATTCTGGGGCTGGCGCAGCGACGATGTGCTGCTGCACATGCTGCCGATCTTCCACGTGCATGGCCTGTTCGTGGCTTCGCATGGCGCGCTGCTGGCCGGTGCCAAGATGATCTGGGCGCCGAAGCTGGACATGGCACAGGTGCTGAAATTCCTGCCGCGCTGCACGGTCATGATGGGCGTGCCGACCTACTACGTGCGCATGCTGCAGGAGCCGCGCTTCGACGACGACACCTGCCGCCGCATGCGGCTGTTCGTGTCCGGCTCGGCGCCGCTGCTGCTGGAGACCTTCGATGCCTTCCGCGAGCGCACCGGCCATACCATCCTGGAACGCTACGGCATGAGCGAGACCGTGATGCTGGTGTCCAACCCATACGATGCCGCGCTGGGCGAGCGCATCGGCGGCACCGTCGGCATGCCGCTGCCGGGCGTGTCGGTGCGCGTGGTCGATGGCGAGGGCCAGCCGTGCACGCCGGGCGAGATCGGCAATGTCGAGGTCAAGGGCCCGAACGTGTTCAAGGGCTACTGGCGCATGCCGGAGAAGACCAGGGAAGAGTTCACCGAGGACGGCTGGTTCAAGACCGGCGACGTCGGCCGCTTCGGCGGCGCCATTGCCAGCCAGGCCGGCGAGCGCGCGGTGCCGGACAACTACCTGACCATCGTCGGGCGCAGCAAGGACCTGATCATCTCGGGCGGCTACAACGTCTACCCGAAGGAAATCGAGAGCTTTATCGACGAGATGCCAGGCGTGGCCGAGAGCGCCGTGATCGGCGTGCCGCACGCGGATTTCGGCGAGGCCGTGGTGGCAGTGGTGGTGCGCAAGCCGGGTGCGGATATCGATGAAGCGGCGCTGATCGGCACGCTCAAGGGCCGCATCGCCAACTTCAAGGTGCCCAAGCGCGTGCACGTGGTGGACGAGCTGCCGCGCAATACCATGGGCAAGGTGCAGAAGAACGTGCTGCGCGAGCAGTTCGCGGTGCTCTGAGGGTCTTTGGGAAAGGCTGAGCGACTTCAACTGCTGCGGGTTTGCTCCCTCTCCCGCAGGCGGGAGAGGGAGCAAACAGAGGGGCGGCAGCGTGCCCTTCTTCGTTACTTCAGCATCTGCACCGACCCGTTGACCGACACCGTCACCTGCGTCTTGCCGCCCTCAACCGGCACCGCCACCGCGGCGTCGGCCATCATGGCCTTGGCAGCACCGTACATGCGCGGCATCGGCGGCACCACGCCGGTTTCATTCAGGCTGACTTCGCGGATCGTGTAGCTGTTGTAGCCGAACAGCTTGGTGGTCGACTGCGCCTTGCTGCGGAACGAGGCGATGGCCTGCTCGGCCAGCTTGGCTTCGGCCGCCTCGCGCGCTTCGCGCGACAGCGAGAAGGCGATGTTCTGCACCTGCATCTGGCTGGCCAGCTCGCCAGCGAGCTTGGACACGGCCGAGAAATCGCGCGACTTCAGGATGACTTCGGAACGCCCGCGCCAGGTGCTGATGCGGCCGTTGCGGTCGGTGTTGGGGTGGATGGTGAAGCCGCCCGACTCGGCGGTCACGCCCTGGACGCGGCGCGCCTGCGTGATGACGGCCTGCGTCCGGGTCGACAGGCCCGAGGAAATCGCGGCCGGTTCAGCGCCTTCCTGCTCGGCGGCAAGCGTCAGGTGCACGATATCGGTCGGCACTTCGGTGACCGCCTGCGCGCTCAGCGAGAGCACGCCCGACGGCGTTTCAGTGGGGCCACCGTGCGCCGAGGCAACGATGGCGGTGGTGCCCAGCAGGGTGGCGGCAAGCCATTGTTTCATGTTGTTCTCCCGTTCAAACGTGATGGGTATCAGACGTGACCGGGTGCCCGATCGTTCCGCGACATTGCAAACGATTGTTGCGAAGCCGGCGCGGGCGCGCCTCCCCCGTCCGGGTCAGAATGCCTGCCAGGCCTTCCACAACATATAGCTTGCCAGGCACAGCAGCAGCGCGGCAAAGACCTTGCGCAACTGGCTCACATCCATGCGGTGCGCGGTGCGCGCGCCCAGCGGCGCGGTCATTACGCTGGCCGCTGCGATCACCAGCAGGGCCGGCAGGTAGAGATAGCCGAGCGATCCCGCCGGCAGCCCCGGCGTCTGCCAGCCGCTCCAGACATAGCCGGCCACGCTGGCCGCTGCAATCGGAAAGCCGAGCGCGGCCGAGGTCGCCACCGCGTTGTGGATCGGCACGTTGCACCACGTCATGAACGGCACCGAGACAAAGGCGCCGCCCGCGCCAACCAGGCTGGACAGGAAGCCGATCACGCCGCCCGCGCCCGCCATGCCGGCAAGGCCGGGCAGCTGCCGGCCGGGCCTGGGACGACGGTTGCGCAGCATCTGCAGCGCGGAAAACCCGACGAAGCCGGCAAACGCCAGCGACAGCCAGCTGGTCTTGAGCGCCGCGAACACCTTGCCGCCGCCGATCATGCCGCCGAGCACGATGCCCGGCGCCAGCGCCAGCACGATCGGCCAGCGCACCGCGCCGCGCTGGTGGTGCGCGCGCACGGACGACAACGAGGTGAACAGGATGGTGCCCATCGAGGTGGCGATCGCCATATGGACGATGGCCTCGTCGGCAACGCCCAGGCTGGTGAACAGCAGCGTCAGGAAGGGCACCATCATCATGCCGCCGCCGACGCCGAGCAGCCCGGCGCAGAAGCCGGTGAAAGCGCCCAGGGCAAGCAGGGCAGGAACCAGCACCGGCAGGTTGTCGAACTGCATCGTGTCTTCAGGGTTGTTGTGATCAGCCTTGCCTGGGCCGGCCGGGCAGGGTTCAGCGCATCAGCTTGCCGGTGATGAAGCGCCATTCGGCCGGTGTCACCGGCGTGATCGACAGCCGGTTGCCGCGACGCAGCACCACCATGTCGGCCAGTTCCTCATGCTCGCGCAACGCGGCCAGCGGGATCAGCGCGCTCTTGCGTTCGAAGCGCACGTCGACCAACAGCCAGCGCGGCGCGTCGGCCTTGGAGGCGGCGTCATAGTACGGGCTCTTGCGGTCGAACTGGGTGGGGTCGGGGTAGGGCACGGAGCAGACCTCGGCCAGGCCGGCAATGCCGGGCTCCGGGCACGACGAGTGGTAGAACAGCACGCCGTCGCCGATCCGCATGGTGTCGCGCATGAAGTTGCGCGCCTGGTAGTTGCGCACGCCGGTCCAGGGCAGCGTGCCTTCCCGGGCCAGGTCGTCGATGCTGGCTTCATCCGGTTCTGATTTCATCAGCCAGTACTGGCGGGCGCGTTGGTTCTGGTTCGGGCTCACGGCGCAGCTCAGGAATGGAAGCAGATCAGGGCGCCGCGTGCACAGCGTGTGCACGCGGACGCGCAGGCAAGAAAAAAGGCGATGGTTCAGAAAACCACCGCCTTTTTAAGGGGTCCCCGCCTTGGCCGCTGGGTCGGCATCCTGAACCCAAGTGAGGTTCAGAGTGGCTGCGGAAGTCGCATTTCGGGTACATCATCCACTCAGGGAGTCCAGGCCAGGCCCAGACTATGAATGCGACGACGCGCTCGCCCACGCGACATGATCCCGCACCATGCAATGCATATCGGTTCAAGGAGTTTATGACCCTCACGAACCAGGCAGGGAAACTGTCAAACGTCTGACTTTCCAGGCGCATCATCGTGCCCGGAAAACCGGATCCGCGTGCGGGATGTCAGACGTTTGCCGTTTCTGACTAGGATGGGATGAGAACGGCGGCCGGGCGCGATAACCTGGCCTGTAGCTGCACATCTATGGTGCCTCGTGCAGTCTGGCTACACTATACACCGCGTTGCAGGGCATACCAAGTCCACTCGCGCGTATCGTTACATTTTGCGCGGCAGCGCGGCATCCGCAGCACATCCCCCTTTCATTGCTCAGCCGCGCGTACCGGTGCCCACGTGCGCATACTGGCGCAGGGCTTCGTCGGCGCGGTCGTTGAGTTCGCGGATGCGCGCGCGGATGGCATCGACCGGGATCGCGCCCTCGGCCTGCTGCTTGCGCTGCATCGACAGCAGGTCCGAGGCGATGCTGATGGCGGCCATGACCGCCACGCGCTCCACGCCCTTGGCCGCGGTGCCGTTGCGCAGCTTGTTCATTTGCGTGTCGACCAGAGCCACGGCTTCGAGCAGCGCGGCCTCGTTCTCGGGCGCGATGGCAAAGCGGTAGGGCTGGCCGGCGATATTGACTTCGACTTGCTTGTTGCTCATGCGTGTTCTCCGGGAGCCTTGTGCGGCTCGGCGTCCTGCGCCGCAGCCTCTTCGCCGAGCAGGTCGAGCTGGCGCGTGTCGCTGGCAGTCGGCAGCTTGTCAAGGATGGACTGGATGCGCAGCTGCGCTTCCTCGATCTTGATATTGAGCAGTTCGCGGTCGGCTGCCATGGCCTCGCGCTCGCCGCGCAACTGCGCGGCTTCGCCCTCCAGCCGGGCGATCTCGTCGCGCAGCCGCTGGTTTTCCGCCGCCAGGGTGTCCGCATGGTGCAGCACGCGCCCGATCTTGGCGGCCAGTTGTTCGAGTTCGGTGAGCATAGGGCCTGTCATGATGGGAGAAGTGTCAGGTATCGCGATTCTAGCCGATGCGCCGGCTTGCACAATGCGGAGGAAAGGGTTTGTGACTGGCGACCCGCGTGGAAGTTGCAGGCTTCTGCACCTAAAACGCCACCAGAGTTGTGACAAAACACTACTGGCAGCCGCGTTGACGCGGGGGGCGAAACGCCCTAGACTCGCGCACGTTCCAGGTGCTCGCCCTTTTCGTCCCTGGCGAAAGGGCAGTTCAACGGGAAACAGGGAGCCGGGCCGGCTGCGCGCCGGACAGGCCAACCTGTGCTGCCCCCGCAACGGTAAGCGACCGCGGTGCGCATCTGCCAGACCCCGACATAGCCGACAGCCAGCCTGCCGGCAACGCCGCTGGCAAGGCCGGATTCCATTCCCGGCCACACGCACCGCAGGACCGGCCACACGCCACTGAACCGCAGGTTCGGGAAGGCGCCGGCCCAGTGTCGCCAGCCCGGATACCGGCCTGAACGCGGGCTGCCGCCCGTGCGCGGCACGCCTCATCGCCATATGGTCCGCGGGGGAACGGGCCCGGCCGTTCCTATCCAGTCCTGCATCATGCGTTCATCGCTCCACAGGTCGACCCGCCCGGCAACCCCGGCGGTGCGTCCGTCCGTGCCCGCCATCCTGGCGGCCATTGCCTCGTTCACCCTGGCTCCGGCCACTTCGTTCGCGCAGGCGGCCGACAGCGGCACCGACAGCCGCACCACGCAGCTCGCGCCGGTGGTGGTCACCTCCACCCGTACCGCGCAAGCCATTACCGAGGCGCTGCCTCACACCACGGTGGTGACGCAGCAGGACATCGTCAATTCGCAGGCGCCCGACCTGCGCACGCTGCTGCGCAACCAGGCCGGCGTGGAGTTCTCGGCCAACGGCGGCATGGGCACCAACACCACGCTGTTCATGCGCGGCGCCAACTCCAACCAGACCCTGATCCTGATCGACGGCGTGCGGGTATCGTCAGCGAGCAGCGGCACCGCGCAGCTGGCCAATATCCTGCCCGACCAGATCGAGCGCATCGAGGTGGTGCGCGGCAATGTGTCGGCGCTGTACGGCTCGGACGCCATCGGCGGCGTGGTGCAGATCTTCACCAAGAGCGGCGCGGGCCAGGCGCCGGCGGCCAATGCGCAGGTGGAATACGGCAGCAACAACACGCGCCAGGGCACGGTCGGCTATGGCGGCCAGGTCGGCGATACCTCGTTCAACCTGACCGGCTCGGCGTTCAAGACCGACGGCTTCTCGTCGATCAACACGAAGCAGGCGCCGCGCGCCAATCCCAACGACAACCCGTACGAGAACCAGAGCGTGTCGGGCCAGGTCAAGCACCGCTTCGCGCCGAACTGGGACGCGGGCTTCACCGGCTATTACTCGAAGAGCAAGCTGTCGTTCGACAGCGCCTTCGGCCGCCCGACCGACGACAACCGCACCAACAGCGAGCTGTACACGCTGTCGGCCTTCGTCAACGGCAAGGTGGGGGCGGACTGGTCCACCCATTTCAAGCTGTCGCAGAGCGAGGACCGCAGCGACACCTTCCTCAACGGCAGGCCCAACGGCACCTTCAATACCCGCAACCGCCAGTTCAACTGGCAGAACGAGTATGCGCTGGCCGCCAACCACACGCTGCTGTTCGGCACCGACTACCTGCAGCAGGAGCTCGACTCCAGCGCCTACGGCGCGCCCACGCGCAATGTGTTCTCGGTGTTCGGCGGCTATGACGGGCGCATCGGCAAGCACCAGCTGCAGCTCAACGCGCGCAACGACCATTATTCCGACTTCGGCAACCAGGGCAGCTTCCGCGCCGGCTACGGCTACTACGTGACCGATGCGCTCAAGCTGATCGCCAGCGTCAGCAATGCCTTCCGCGCGCCGACCTTCAACGAGCTTTACTTCCCCAACTTCGGCCAGCCGAACCTGCAGCCCGAACGTGCCAAGTCGGTCGAGGCCGGCGTGCAGTACGCCACCGCCAGCGCCGGCCTGCTGCGCGTGACCGCCTTCGAGACGCGCTACGACGACCTGATCGTGTCGGCGCAGCAGCCCAGCGGCATGTTCCTGGCGCAGAACGTCAACAAGGCCAAGGTGCAGGGCATCGAGGCTTCGTGGCGCGCCACCGTGTATGGCACCGACTTCGGCGCCAGCGTGACCTTCCAGAACCCGGTCGACGAGCAGACCAACACCCAGCTGCTGCGCCGCGCGCGCCGCCATGCCGCGCTCGACGTGGGCCGCGACTTCGGCAACTGGCGCTTCGGCGGCGAATGGCTGGTGTCGTCGTCGCGCATGGATTCCGGCTCGCGCCGGCTGGGCGGATACGGTATCGTCAACCTGAACGCCCGCTACAACATCGACAAGCAATGGTTCATCGCCGCCCGCGTCGAAAACCTGTTCGACAAGGATTACCAGCTCGCCTACCCCTACAACACGCAGGGGCGCGCGGGCTTCATCACGCTGGGCTGGCGCCAGCGATGAGCGCACGGGCGCGCCATGTCTGAGTTCCGGCGCGCCCTGGCGATCTGGCTGGTGCTGGCGCTCGCGGCGCTGCTGGCGTTCGCGTTGTCGCTGGCGCTGGGCAGCGTGCCACTCGATGCGCGCGAGCTCTGGCTTGCGCTCAGCGGTGCCGACACCGGCACCGCCGCAGCGATCGTGCGCGAACTGCGGCTGCCGCGCGCGGCAGCGGCGTTTGCCTGCGGCGGGCTGCTGGCCCTGTCCGGCGCGCTGATGCAGGTGCTGCTGCGCAACCCGCTGGCCGAGCCCTATGTGCTGGGCGTGTCGGGCGGCGCCTCCACTGCCGCGCTGCTGGCCATGCTGCTGCTGGCGCCGTGGTGGGGCGTGCAGGCCGCCGCCGCCGCCGGTGCACTGGGGGCGATGGTGTTGGTGGCGTCGCTGGCGCGGCGCGACCTGCTGCATCCGCAGGTGCAGGGCGGCCACCGCGAGGCGGGCGCCCGGCTGCTGCTGACCGGCGTGATCCTGGCCGCGGGCTGGGGCGCGGTCATTACCCTGATCCTTTCCATTGCGCCGGAGTCGCGCCTGCGCGGCATGCTGTTCTGGCTGACCGGCGACCTGGGCGGCACCGCCGCCTACGGCGGCGCGCTGGCCATGCTGGTGGTGGCGCTGCTGCTGGCCATGCCGATGGCGCGCGCGCTCAACGTGATGCTGCTGGGCGAGACCGTGGCGCAGTCGCTGGGCGTGCGCGTGGGCCGCGTGCGGCTGGCGACCTTCCTGCTGGCGTCGCTGTGCATTGCCGCTGCCATCACCACGGCCGGCTCGATCGGCTTTGTCGGGCTGGTGGTGCCGCACCTGGTGCGCCTCGCCTGGGGCAACGACCAGCGCCTGCTGCTGCCGGCCGCCACGCTGCTGGGCGGCGCGCTGCTGATGGCCGCCGACCTGATCGCACGCACCGTGGTCGCGCCCGCGCAGCTGCCGGTGGGCGTGATCACCGGGCTGCTGGGCGTGCCGACCTTCCTCTACCTGCTGCTGCGGAGGCCGCGATGAGCCAGGCCCCGCACTGGTCCCATCCGCTCACTGCCTGTCCGCAGCTCGTGCTGCGAGATGTGAAGCTGCGCACCGGCCAGCGCGTGCTGGTGGAGCGCCTGACGATGACCATCGGCGCGGGGCAGCTGTGGTGCATTGCCGGACCCAACGGTGCCGGCAAGTCCACGCTGATGACGGTGCTGGCCGGGCTGCGCCACGCCGACGGCGGCAGCGCGGAGATCGACGGCACCGCGGCGGCGCAGATCGCGCCGGCGGTGCTGGCGCGCCAGCGCGCCTACCTGCCGCAGGCCGTGCATGACACCTTCTCGATGTCGGTGCAGGATGCCGTGCGCGTGGGGCGGCATCCGCACCTGTCCGGCTGGGGCTGGACCGGGCGCGAGGATGACCGCATCGTGCACGAAGTGATCCGCGCGATGGATATTGAGGCGCTGGCCGCGCGCGATGTGCTGACCCTGTCCGGCGGCGAGCGCCAGCGCGCCTCGCTGGCCGCGGCGCTGGCGCAGCAGGCGCCGCTGCTGCTGCTGGACGAACCGGTCTCGCACCTGGACCTGCGCCACCAGATCCTGGTGCTGGAACAGCTGGCCGCGCTGGCCCGGGCCGGGCGCCATGCCATCGTGGTGATCCTGCACGACCTGACGCTGGCGCTGCGCTACGCCACCCACGCCCTGCTGATGGCCGAAGACGGCACTACGCTGCATGGCACTGCCGCCCAGGTGCTGACCCCTGAACACTGCTCGCGCGCGCTGCGCACCGCCATCGTCAGCGTCACCGACGGCGCGCATACTGCGCTGATTCCCGACGGCGCCGCCCCACCCATACCCGACACACGTCATGACTGATACCCAGACCCCCCCTGCAGAAGACCCGGACCGCGATGCCCGCCACAAGGCGCGCATGGAGCGCAAGAAAGAAATCGTCGACGCCAAGATTGCCGCCGCGCAGGATGAGCGCGGCGTGATCGTCATCACCACCGGCAACGGCAAGGGCAAGTCCAGCTCGGGCTTTGGCATGGTGGTGCGCGCGCTTGGCCACGGCATGCGCACCGGCGTGGTCCAGTTCATCAAGGGCGCGCAGCCCACCGGCGAAGAGATGTTCCTGCGCCGCTTCCCGGACGAGTGCGCCTTCCACGTGATGGGCGAGGGCTATACCTGGGAAACGCAGGACCGCGCCCGCGACGTGGCCAAGGCCGAGGCGGCCTGGGAAGTGGCGCGCGGCATGCTGCGCGACCCCGGCATCGGCCTGGTGCTGTTCGACGAACTGAACATCGCGCTCAAGCTGCACTATCTTGATGTGGAGCAGGTCATTGCCGACCTGCGCGCGCGCCCGCCGATGCAGCACGTGGTCATCACCGGCCGTGGCGCGCCGCCGGCCCTGGTGGAGGCGGCCGACACCGTCACCGACATGACGCCGGTCAAGCATGCCTTCCAGCAGGGCATCAAGGCGCAGCGCGGCGTCGAGATGTAGCCGCATCGTTTTTGAATACAAGGTCAACGCATCATGCAGTTTCCGGAAATCACTCCCCTCGACGATGCCCTGCGCCCCGAGCTGCAGGCCGCCATCGACGACAAGACCAAGCCGCTCGGCGCACTGGGCCGGCTGGAATCGCTGGCCTTGCAGCTGGGCCTGATCCTCGGCACGGCGCGGCCGGTGTTGCAGCGCCCGACGGTGATCGTGTTTGCGGCCGACCACGGCGTGGCCGACGCCGGCGTCAGCGCCTATCCGGCCGAGGTCACCGCGCAGATGGTGCAGAACTTCCTGTCTGGCGGCGCGGCGATCAATGTGTTCTCGCGCCAGCACGGCATTGCGCTGGAGATTGTCGACGCGGGCGTGCGCGTGCCGCTGCCGGCGGCACCGGGCCTGGTCAACTGCCGCATTGCCGACGGCACCCGCAACTTCGCCGTCGAACCCGCGATGACGCCGGAGCAGGCCGCCGCGGCGATGACTGCCGGCATGGCGCGCGTGCTGCGCCATGCGCAGCAGGGCTGCAACGTGATCGGCTTCGGCGAGATGGGCATCGCCAATACCTCGGCGGCCGCCTGCCTGATGCAGCGGCTGACCGGCCTGCCGCTGGCAGACTGCATCGGGCGCGGCACCGGGCTGGACGATGCCGGCCTCGCGCGCAAGCGCGAGGTGCTGGAGCGCGCGCTGGCGCTGCATGCCGATGCGCAGGCGCCGCTGGATGTGCTGGCCACCTTCGGCGGCTTCGAGATCGCGATGATGGCAGGCGCCTTCCTGGCCGCCGCCGCGAGCCGCATGGTGATCCTGGTCGATGGCTTTATCGCCACGGCCGCGCTGCTGGTGGCGCAGCGCCTGGACCCCAATGTGCTGCAGTACTGCGTGTTCACGCACTGCTCACATGAGCGCGGCCACCGTGCGCTGCTGGACCAGTTCGGCGCCGCGCCGCTGCTGGCGCTGGACCTGCGCCTGGGCGAGGGCACGGGCGCCGCGCTGGCGTGGCCGTTGCTGGCCTCGGCGGCGGCGTTCCTGAACGAAATGGCGACCTTCAGCGGCGCCGGCGTCAGCACCGCCTCGCCATGAGCGTGCCGTCCGACCCGGTGCCTGCACAAGGCAGCGCCGCCGGCGTGGCCGGCGAGTTGCGCTATTTCCTGACGGCGCTGGGCTACTTCACGCGCGTGCCGCTGCCGGGCTGGCTGGCGCGCTGGGCCGGATTCGAACCGCACTACCTGCACGCCGCCGCGCGCTACTTCCCGCTGGTCGGGCTGCTGGTGGGCGGCGTGGGCGCGCTGGTCACCTGGGGCGCGATGCTGTGGTGGCCGCCCGGCGTGGCCGTGCTGCTGGGCATGGCCGCCACGCTGCTGCTGACCGGCGCCTTCCATGAAGACGGCCTGGCCGATTGCGTCGATGCCTTCGGCGGCGCGTGGCAGCGCGAGGACGTGCTGCGCATCATGCATGACTCGCGCATCGGCGCGTTCGGTGCGATCGCGCTGGTGGTGGCGTTGCTGCTCAAGTGGCAGTTGCTGGTGGCGATCGCGGGGCGCGGCGGGTTGATGGTGCTGCTGGCGGTGATCGTCGCCGCGCACGCCGCCAGCCGCGCGATGGCGGTCAGCTATCTGGCCACGCTGACCTACGTGCGCGCGCAAGGCAAGGCCAAGCCGGTGGCGCAGAAGCTGGCCGGCGCCGGGCTGGCGTTCGCGCTGCTGTGCGGGCTGGTGCCGCTGTGGCTGGTGTCGCCGTGGTTCTGCGCGGCGGCAGTGGTCGCGCTGCTGGGGCTGCGCCTGCTGCTCGGCCGCTACTTCGTGCGCCGCATCGGCGGCTATACCGGCGACTGCCTCGGCATGGCCCAGCAGTGCGCCGAGATCCTGCTCTACCTGGTGGCCGCGGCATGGATGTGGTCCTGATCCGCCATGCGCAGCCGCAGGTGCCGGCGGGCACCTGCTATGGCTGCCTCGACCTGCCGCTGGTGGCGCCGCTGGCGCCCGCGGCGGCGCGGATCGCCGCGGGCCTGCCCACGCCGGATCGCATTGTCGCCAGCCCGCTGGCGCGCGCGCTCGGCACCGCGCAGGCGCTGGTGCAGGCGCTGCCGGGCGGTGCACCGGCCATCGACACCGAACCCCGGCTGCGCGAAATCGATTTCGGCAGCTGGGAGGGCGTCGCCTGGGATGCGATCGACCGCGCCGCGCTCGACCAGTGGGCGGCCGACCTGCTGCACGCGCGCCCGCATGGCGGCGAAGCGCCGGCGCAGGCGATGGCGCGGGTTGCCGGCTGGGCGGGAACGCTTGCCACGGATCGCGCCGAGTGTCTCTGGGTGGTCGGCCATGCCGGCCCGATGCGCATGCTGGCCGCGCACTGGCTGGGCGTGCCGCTGGCGACGACGGTCAACTGGGCGTTGGGCTTCGGGGCTAGTTGTGGCTTCACGCTGGGGCCGGGCGGGGTCCGGCTCGGCTGGTGGAACCGCGCCGCCTGATCAGCGTGCGGGCCGGCGCTTGCGCGCCGTGTCGAGGTCCTTGCAGATCAGCTCGGCGCCTTGCGCCACGCGCGGACCGGCGCGGTTGACCAGGTCGCCGTCGATCACGAACAGGTTGTTGCGCGCCACCGCCGTGACCTGCTTCCAGCGCCGCCACATCTCGAAATCCGGCAGCGGCTGATCCGAGCGCGTGGCGCCCATGCCCGCCGTCAGCATCGCCTCCGGGTTGCCCGCGATCACCGCTTCGACCGACACGGTCGGCACCAGCGGCGTCTCGGCCGCGAACAGGTTGCGCCCGCCGCACAGCGCCAGCATGTCGCTGACCAGGTGCTGGCCGTTGAGCGTCATCAGCGGCTGCTGCCAGACCTGGTAGAACACCGTCACCGGCGGGCGGGCCGCGTAAGTCTTGCGCAGCGTCTCCACCTGCTGGCGGAAGCCGTCGGCAGCGCGCCGCGCGGTGGCTTCGGTGCCCAGCAGCGTGCCGAGCTTCTCCATGTTCTCCGGGATCGCGGCCAGCCTGCGCGGCTCGCTGTAGAACAGCGGGATGCCGAGCGCGCGCAGGCGGTCGGTCTGCTTCTGCGCATTGCCGTGGCGCCAGACCACGATCAGGTCCGGCTTGAGCGCGGCGATGCGCTCCAGGTCCAGCGCCTTGTTGTCGCCCACGCGCGCGATCTCGCGCGCCTGCGGCGGGTAGTCGCTGTAGCTGACCGTGCCGACGATGCGGTCGCCGCCGCCGGCCGCGAAGATCATCTCGGTGACGTGCGGCGCCAGCGAGATCACGCGGCGCGCGGGCTGCGGCAGCGTCACCGTCTGGCCAGCGTCGTCGACGGCAGACACCGCGGCGGCGGCAGGCAGGGCTGCCAGCAGCAGCGTGGAAGCGATAACGGGCGTCAGGCGGTTCAGCATGGAATCGGGGAAAGTGGTTCAGGCAGTGACCGCGGCCAGTGCCGCTTCCAGCCGCTGCCAGGCGTGCGGCTGGTCCGGCGGCAGGCCCAGGCGCAGGCTCGGCGGACAGCCGCCGGCGGCGTCGAAGCAGCGGGTCCAGACGCCATGCTGCGCGAGCCCGTGCTGCAGCCGTGCGGCGTCGCCATGCGGCACCCAGCAGAACAGCGGATGCATCACCGGCGCCAGGCCATCGCGGTCCAGCAGCGCGGCCAGCTTCGCCCCGCATGCTTGCAGCCGCGCTCGGTTGGCATCGTGCCAGGCGTGGTCGGCCAGGGCGTGCCGCGCGACCTCGCGTGCCGGGCCCGATACGGTCCAGTGGCCCAGGCGCTCGCGCAGCGCGTCGAGCAGTGCCGGCTGCGCCAGCACGAAGCCGCAGCGGATGCCGGCCAGGCCATAGAACTTGCCGATCGAGCGCAGCACCACCAGGCCGGCCTTGCCGCTGTGCGCGGCCACCGAGCCATCGGGCAGGCAGTCGATAAAGGCTTCATCGACCAGCAGCGTGCCGCCGCGCGCCGCCAGCTTCGCGTGCCAGCGCAGCAGCGTTGCGGCGGGCAGCATGCGGCCGGTCGGGTTGTTCGGGTTCACGACGACGAGATGGTCGAGTTCGTCGGCCAGCGCCGCCTGCGTGAAAGCCGCTTCATCCAGCGGCACCACCGCATGGCCCGCGGCAGCGAAGGCCGGCGCGTATTCGCTGTAGCCGAGTGCGGCAATGCCAACGCGGCCCGGGCGCAGCAGACCCGGCAGCGTGCGGATGGCGGCCTGCGAGCCGGCGACGGGCAAGGCCCGCGGCGCGCCGCAGGCCTGCGCGGCCAGCTCGGCCAGTCCGTCGTCATCCTGCGGCAGCCGTTGCCACGCTTGCGCAGGCAGCGCCGGCACCGGATAGCCGTCGGGATTGATGCCGGTGGACAGGTCGAGCCAGTCGCCGGCGGGGCGGCCGTAGCGGCGCACCGCGGCAAGCAGGTCGCCGCCATGGCGGATCGGGGGCAGGGCGGTGTTCATGCCGGCGTGGCAAGCGCAAGGACGGCCAGCGCGCTGGCGCCTGCCAGCGCCAGCCACAGCCACAAGGTGCGCTCGACCAGCCGCAGGCAGGCCATCACGTGCGCGGCTTGCGGCGCAGGGCCGGCGCCCAGCGGCGGGCGTTGCTCGATCTCGCCGTGATAGCGCGCCGGGCCGCCGAGCCGCACGCCCACCGCACCGGCGCCCGCGGCCATCACGGGGCCGGCATTGGGACTCGACCATGCCGGCGCCTGCGTGCGCCAGCAATGCAGCGCCTGCGCGGTGGCGCCGAGCAGCGCATAGGACAGCGCGGTCAGGCGCGCGGGCACGAGGTTGAGCCCGTCGTCGATGCGCGCCGCGGCCCAGCCAAAATACAGCAGCCGCGGCGTGCGGTAGCCCCACATCGCATCGAGCGTATTGGCCAGCCGGAACACGATCACGGCGGGCGCGCCGCCGACCAGGAACCAGAACAGCGCCCCGAAGACCGCGTCGTTGCCGTTCTCCAGCGCCGACTCGCAGGCGGCACGGGCCAGTGCTTCAGCATCGGCATCGGCGGTGTCGCGCGAGACGATGCGCGCGGTCAGCGTGCGCGCGGCGGGCAGGTCTGCGGCGGCGAGGGCGGTGGCGATCGGGGCGATATGCTGGTGCAGGCTGCGCGCGCCGAGTGCCGCGTGCAGCGCCACCGCATGCAGCGCCAGGGCGGCAACAGGATGCAGGCTGGCCGCAGCGTCGACCAGCCACCATGCGAGCGCTGCCGGCACCAGCACCAGCACACACCAGCCGGCGAGACCGGCAAGGCGCTGGCGCCAGGGCGCGCCGCGGTGCGGCGCAGGGTTGAGCCGCCGCTCAAGTGCGGCAGCGATGCGGCCGAAGCCCACCAGCGGATGCCAGCGGCGCGGCTCGCCCAGCCAGCGGTCCAGCACAACGCCCGTCAGTGCCGCTGCCACGCATGCCGGCCAGGCCAGCATCAGCATGTGGGATCGGCGCCTTTCACCGCAACCGGAATGCCTGCCACCATCAGCCGCACGCAGTCGGCGGCGGCGGCCAGCTTCTGGTTCAGGCGGCCCAGTTCATCGACATAGAAGCGGGTGATGGCGCCCATCGGGATCACGCCGAAGCCGATCTCGTTCGAGACCAGGATCACATGGCCCGGCAGCGTCGGCAGCGCGGTGAGCAGCGCTTCGATTTCCTCGGTGAAGGCATCCGGCGGCGTGATCACGCCATGCTCAGGGTACGCGCGGCCGTCGGGGAAGATCAGATTGTTCATCCACAGCGTCATGCAATCCACCAGGATGCAGCCGTCGTGGCGCGCGTTGGCGTAGAGCGCATCGGCCAGGTGCACCGGTTCTTCCACCAGGCGCCAGTCGGCGGGGCGGCGGGCGCGGTGCAGGGCGATGCGGACCTCCAGCTCCTGGTCGGCGTGCGCCGGGTCCTGGTGCGCGGTGGCGATGTAGGTGACCGGGCCGCCGGTGATGGTGGCATGGTCGGTGGCGAGCTGTTCGGCGTAATGGCTCTTGCCGGAACGCGCGCCGCCCAGCACCAGGGTGAGCTGGCGGTTACCGTGTCCGCCGGCGGCACGCGGCTGGCTGGCGGTGTCGGGGGCGGAGGCGGGTGCGATGGCCGGGGTTTCCATCCGCGTATTGTAGCCGCCGCATCCGGGCATCGCACGGGGAGGTGTTGCAGGCACCGGTGCGATAATCCGCCAATGCAGACCGACTCCTCGCAATCCCTGCCGCCGGGTGCCCTGCGCGGCACGCTGATGGTCCAGGGCACGACTTCCGATGCCGGCAAGAGCACCATCGTGGCCGGCCTGTGCCGGGTGCTGGCGCGTGCCGGCACGCACGTGGTGCCATTCAAGCCGCAGAACATGGCGCTGAACAGCGCGGTCACCGCCGACGGCGGCGAGATCGGCCGCGCGCAGGCGCTGCAGGCACAGGCCGCGCGGCTGGCACCGCATACCGACATGAACCCGGTGCTGCTCAAGCCCAGCAGCGACACCGGCGCGCAGGTGATCATCCACGGCCGCGCGCGGCTGGACCTGGATGCGCGCGCCTACCATGCCTACAAGCCCGAGGCGATGAAGGCCGTGCTGGCTTCGCACACGCGCCTGGCGCAGGCCTATGAGGTGGTGCTGGTGGAGGGCGCCGGCAGCCCGGCCGAGGTCAACCTGCGCGAGCGCGACATCGCCAACATGGGCTTTGCCGAGCGCGTCGACTGCCCGGTGGTGCTGGTGGCGGACATCGACCGCGGCGGCGTATTTGCGCACCTGGTCGGCACGCTCGACTGCCTGTCCGACAGCGAACGCGCGCGCGTGACCGGCTTCATCATCAACCGCTTCCGCGGCGATATCGGCCTGCTGGAGCCGGGACTGGACTGGCTGGTGGCGCGCACCGGCAAGCCGGTATTCGGCGTGCTGCCCTACCTGCACGGCCTGCATCTCGATGCCGAGGACGCCATCATCGGCGCGCAAGCGGACAAGGCCGGCACGCCGGCGCAGCGCCTGCGCGTGATCGTGCCGGTGCTGCCGCGCATCGCCAACCATACCGACTTCGACGCGCTGCGCGCGCACCCGCAGGTGGACCTGCAGTTCGTCGGGCCCGGCATGCCGATCCCGCCCGCGGACCTGGTGGTGCTGCCCGGCAGCAAGAACGTGCGCGGCGACCTGGACTTCATCCGCGTCAATGGCTGGGACGCGGCGCTGGCCCGGCACCTGCGCTACGGCGGCAAGCTGATCGGGATCTGCGGCGGCATGCAGATGCTGGGGCGGCAGGTGCACGATCCCGATGGCCGCGAAGGCCCGGCCGGCAGCAGCGCCGGGCTGGGCTGGCTGGACTTCGAGACCACGCTGGCGGCAGAGAAGCAACTGCGCCAGGTCGGCGGCCGGCTGGCGCTGGATCAGGCCGATGCGCCGGTGCGCGGCTACGAGATCCACCTTGGCGTCACCACGGGCGCGGGGCTGGAGCAGCCGGCCCTGTGGCTCGAGCGCGGCGACGGCACGGTGCGGCCCGACGGCGCGCGCTCGGCCGACGGCCAGGTGCTGGCCACCTATGTCCACGGCCTGTTCGACGAGCCTGCCGGTTGCCAGGCGCTGCTGCGCTGGGCCGGGCTCGACGGCGCCCAGGCGGTGGACCTCGATGCATTGCGCGAAGCATCGATCGAGCGGCTTGCCGACACCATGACCGCGCACCTGGACCTGGAAGCGATGCTGGCGCCGCTGCGGCGCTGACGCACGCGGCACGGCCGCCTGGCAGGGCCCTGCTAGAATCGCGAATCTTTCGCATTTGCATTCTGCGTGGAGGTGGCTTGTGCGCCATATTCCACGCAGGCAGCGTCCGCTCAACGTACTTCAGCCCCCACATGGTCACCGGCCGCCTGCGCGTCGTCCTCGTCAAACTGCACCTGTATATCGGCCTGAGCCTTGGCCTGCTGTTCGTCCTGTTTGGGCTGACCGGCATGACCATCGCCTGGCGCGAAGAACTGGATGCCTGGCTCAACCCTGACCTGCTGGTGGCGTCCGCGCCGATGACGCAGCCGGTGTCGCCGGCCACGGTCCAGGCAGTGACCGAGCGGCTGGCCGCGCCCCCCTACGGCAAGCCCAACCTGCTGATGCTGCCGGTCCATGCCGACGGCGTCTTTATCGCCTGGTATCCGGTCAAGGGGCCCGACGGCGTGGTGCCGGGCCGCTCGCGCCAGGTGATGGTCGATCCGGTCACGCTTGCGGTGAAGGGCGAACGCGTCTGGGGCGAGGCGGGCCTGTCGCGCCGGCTGCTGCTGCCGACGCTGTTCCACCTGCATCGCTACCTGCTGTCGGGCGACACCGGCAAGACCATCACCGGCATCGCCGGCATGCTGCTGTTGCTGACCACGCTGGTGGGCGTGGCGGTGTGGTGGCCCAAGATGAAGCTGCGCTCGGTGGTGCAGGCGTTCCGCATCACCCATGGCGGATCATGGTCGCGCTTCAACTATTCGCTGCATCGCGCCGGCGGCATCCTGGCCGCGCCGGTGCTGGCCACCATCGCCTTTTCGGGCTGGTACCTGAACCTGCCGAAGTGGGTGACACCGATGGTGGCCGGCGTGATGACCGTGACGCCGCCGGTGAAGCACGTCTCGGCACCGGCGCCGGCCGGGGCCCGGCCGCTGGGCGCGGGCGAGATCATGGCGGCGGCGCAGGCCCAGTACCCGCAAGCGCAGGTGACCCGCATCAGCTTCCCGCGCAAGCCGGGCGACGCGTTCGAGATCCGGCTGCGCCAGCCCGGCGAGGTGCGCAAGGATACCGGTGCGACGCGGCTGTGGCTCGATGCCTGGAGCGGCAAGCCGCTGGGCGTGCGTGATCCGCAGCAGGCGCCGGCGGGGGACACGTTGCTGAACTGGCTGTTCCCGCTGCATACCGGCGAGGCCTTCGGGCTGCCGGGGCGGATCTTCATCACGCTGTTCGGGCTGGCGCCGCTGGCGTTTGCCGTGACCGGCGTGCTGATCTGGTGGAAGCGGCGGCGGGGACACCAGCGGCATGTGGTGAAGGCCGCACAGCGATCCGGCATGCGCCGGGCATGAAAAAAGCAGGCCGCCGGCCTGCTTTTTTTGTCTGGCGCGGCGCCGCCGCTCAGATTTCCAGGTTGTCGATCAGCCGGGTCGCGCCCAGCTTGGCGGCGGTCAGGATCACCAGCGGCTCGCCGGCGAGAAATTCCTCGCGCGTCGGCGCCTGCAGGTCGACGCGCTTGCGGATCGACACGTAGTCCGGCTTCCAGCCGCGCCTGGCCAGCGATTCCTTCGCATTCGCCTCGACCGCAAGCAGGTCGGCGGAAGCGCGGTCGCTGCCCAGCACGGTGTCGCGCACGTCATGCAGCGTGCGGTACAGCACCGGCGCCTCGGCGCGTTCGTCGGGGGTCAGGTAGCGGTTGCGCGACGACAGCGCCAGGCCGTCTTCGGCTCGGATGGTCTCGGCGGGGATGATGTCGATCGGCAGGGCAAACTGCTGCACCATGCGGCGCACGATCATCAACTGCTGGTAGTCCTTCTTGCCGAACACCGCCACGCGCGGCTGCGCGCACGAGAACAGCTTCATCACCACCGTGCACACGCCCTTGAAGAAGCCGGGGCGGAACTCGCCTTCCAGGATGTCACCCAGGTCATGCGGCGGCTCGACGCGGTATTCCTGCGGTTCGGGGTACATATCGCGCTCGGACGGCGCGAACAGCACGTAGACGCCTTCCTTCTGCAGTTTTTCGATATCGTCCTGCAGCGTGCGCGGGTACTTGTCGAAATCCTCGTTCGGGCCGAACTGCAGGCGGTTCACAAAGATCGATGCCACCACCGGGTCGCCGTGCTGGCGCGCCAGGCGCATCAGCGACAGGTGGCCTTCATGCAGGTTGCCCATGGTGGGGACGAAGGCAGCGCGGTTCTGGCCGCGTAGTTGGTCGCGCAGCTCTTGGATGGAGGAAATGACTTTCATCTGCCTTGGTGTGCTGGTCGTGGTAGGTGTGACCCGGGCGCCGGTCCGTCGAGGGGCGGCACATGGACTACCGGTCTCGGCCTTCTGTCGGGCGCGGGGCCTTCTGGCACTTGCCTGCGGGGCCTGCACCGTGGGCCATTTGACCGGCTGTCGGCGGATTGTAGAACATGTTGGGACGGGGCCGGACCCCGCAGCGCGGGTGGGTCAGGTCGGGCTGTACGCCAATCGCACATAAATTGGTGCGAACGGTTCGGCCTGGGTGATCTCCACCAGCGCTTCGCGCGACAGCTCCAGCATGGCGATAAAGTTCACCACCACCACCGGCACGCCCTTGCCGGAGCGCACCGCGTCCTCGAACAGCTCGGAGAATTCCATGAAGCGCGCGTGCTGCAAGCGGCGCAGGATCTGGCTCATGTGCTCGCGCACCGACAGTTCCTCGCGCGAGATCTTGTGGTGCTGGTTGAGCTTGGCGCGCTTGAGCACATCGGCCCAGGCGGCCTGCAGGTCGATCGTCTCCACTTCCGGGAAGCGCGGCGCCAGGCTCTGCTCGATATACACCTGCGAGCGCAGGAAGTCGCGGCCCAGCTGCGGCACCGTGTCCAGGCGCTGCGCGGCCAGCTTCATCTGCTCGTATTCCAGCAGGCGGCGCACCAGCTCGGCGCGCGGGTCCTCGGCCTCATCGTCGCTGTCGGCCTTCTTGACCGGCAGCAGCATGCGCGACTTGATCTCGATCAGCATGGCCGCCATCAGCAGGTATTCGGCGGCCAGCTCGAGGTTGGTCTTGCGGATCTGCTCGATGTAGGACAGGTACTGCCGGGTGACCTGCGACATCGGGATGTCGAGGACATTGAAGTTCTGCTTGCGGATCAGGTACAGCAGCAGGTCCAGCGGGCCCTCGAAGGCTTCCAGGAAGATCTCGAGCGCATCCGGCGGGATGTACAGGTCCTGCGGCAGCTTGAACAGCGGCTCGCCGTACAGGCGCGCGAAGGCCATCCCGTCGACCATGTCGGCGGGGCCGGCAGTGCCGGCTGCAACGGCCGGGGCCACGGCAGGCAGCTCGACGGGCAGTGGCAGCTTGTCCTGGTCGCCTGCGCTCATGGGCGGCGTGCGCTCGCGGGGGCGGCGGGAATCAGTTGTCCTGCGCGTAGACGTATGGCTTCTGCGCCACGCGCGAAGCTTCGGCGCGGGCGCGCTCTTCCAGGTCGATCGGCGACTTGTCCCACAGCAGGGCACGGCCGTCGCGCTGTTCGGCCTCCAGCGTCGGGCGCTCTTGCTTGAGCTGCTTCAGGAACTGGGTGATATCGGATTCGTAGATGGCCATGTTCAACCGTGATGCGCCCGCGCGGGCGCCAGATAGGTACAGTGGGCCACGATTTTACAGTATCGGCCCCCCGGGATGCATCCAGGCCGGGTGCAAGGCGCCGGAAAGTTCCGGGCACAAGGCCGGGTGTGGTCAAATACCGACTTTGTATGTGTGGACAATCGGCGATGCCGCAAGACACCGCTATTACCGCTGACTCTGCTGGCCGCGCGCGCGTGGCCGTTCGCTTACTGGCCGCGCTGGGCGCGGTGCTGGCGCTGGCGGCCGCCCCGGCGCGCGCCGCCTACAAGGTCGAAGTCGAGGCGCCCAAGCCGATCCGCGAGATGCTGGAAGAGCATCTGGACCTGGCACGCTACCAGGACCGCGCCGACCTTTCGCCGGACCAGCTCGACTATATGATCGAGACCGTCGGCGAGCAGGTGCGGGCGTTCACCTCAACCGAGGGCTACTTCGACCCGACCACCACCACCCGCGTGGAAGGCGAGGGCGACAAGCGCGTGGTCCACGTGATGGTCGACCCCGGCGCGCGCACGCTGATCCGCAATGTCGACGTCCAGGTGACGGGCCCGGCGGCCACGCGCTCGCCCGAACAGGTGGCCGAGCTGCAGGCCAAGTGGGGACTGCCGGTGGGCGAGCCGTTCCGGCAGGGTGACTGGGACAAGGCCAAGGAGGACGCGCTGGTCACGCTGCAGAGCCACAACTACTACGGCGCGCGCCTGGCCGCGTCGCAGGCGCGCGTGGAGCCGGACGACCAGCGCGCGGACCTGTCCGCGCATTACGCCAGCGGCCCGGCCTACCTGCTGGGGCCGCTGAAGGTGACCGGCACGCGCCGCTATCCGGAACAGATCATCTACAACGTCAACCCGCTGAACGAGGGCGAGCCGTACCGCGTGGAGCGGCTGCTCGAGCTGCAGCGCGCGATCCAGAACCAGCCGTACTTCTCCAACGTGCAGGTCGACCTGGAACCGCCCCCGGACGCCGACAAGGCGGCAGACGGCGTGGTGACCGCGCCGGTCTCGGTGCGCGTGCGCGAATATCCGGCGCACCGGCTCAACAGCGGCGTGGGCTTTACCACCGACACCGGCGCGCAGGTCGAAGGCCGCTATTCGTACTACAACCTGTTCAACCGCGCCTGGACCTTCGACTCGCAGGCGCGGCTGGAGCAGAAGCGCTCCTATCTGTTCGCCGAGGCCGCGATGCCGCCGGACCGGGGCAACTACCGCAACAGCGTGTACAGCAGCTACGAGCGCACCATCGACATCGAGAACACCGACACTACCAGCCTGCGCGCGGGCCTGAAGCGCTCGCGCTCGCGCGAGAAGTACGATGTGACGACGTCGCTGGATTTCTACTACGACAAGCTGCTGCCGGATGGCCAGGCCAGCCAGATCAGCAAGGCACTGGTGCCGGCCTTTGCCTGGACGCGGCGCGACGTCGACAATCCGGTGTTCCCGCGCCGCGGCAACGTCATCAGCACCCAGATCGGGGTGGCCGCCAGGGGTTTCCTCAGCGATGCCACCTTCCTGCGGCTGTACGGCCGTATCCGCCAGTACATACCGGTGGGCAAGCGCGACCTGGTGGTGGCACGGCTGGAACTCGGTGCCGACCTGACCGGCGACAGTTCCAGCCAGATCCCGGCCACGCTGCGCTTCCGCGCCGGCGGCACCGATTCGATTCGCGGCTACACCTACCAGTCGATCGGCACGCCCAGCGGCTCCAGCATCTTGCCGGCCAAGTACCTGGGCACCGGCAGCCTGGAGTACCAGTACTGGTTCAAGCCGGACTGGGGCGTGGCGGTGTTCTGGGATCTCGGCACCGCCGCCGACAACCTGCGCGGCGTGACCATCTACAACGGCGTGGGCGTCGGCGTGCGCTGGCGCACGCCGGTGGGCCCGCTGCAGCTGGACGTGGGCTACGGCATCCAGGAGCAGCAGTTCCGCCCGCATATCTCGCTGGGGGTGGCGTTCTGATGCGGCACCCTCGTCTTTCACGCCTGACCCGGATGCAGGCATGAGCGCCCACGATCTGCCTTCGGTGCCCGGCAGCGATTCGGCCCGGACTCCGACCCCGCCCGCGCCGCGCAGGCGGCGGCGGTTGTGGCGCGTGCTGGCCTGGCTGGCCGGCATCCTGCTGCTGCTGATGGTGGCGCTGGCGGCGGCGGGCGTGGCGGCGCTGCGCACCGAGACCGGCACCCGCCACCTGTGGACGCTGGCCACGCGGCTGTCGGCCGGCATGCTCAGCGGCCGCCTGGAAGGCGGCACCGTGGCGCACGGCCTGCGCCTGCGCGACGTGGTGTTCGCCAGCGGCCAGACGCGCGTGGCGGTGGACCGCGTGGATGGCAACTGGGTGCTCGGCTGGCAGGCACGGCGCCTGCACGTGCAGTGGCTGCGCATCGGCAAGGCCGAAGTGAGGCTCGGCCCGTCCGAGCCGAGCACCGAGCCGATGCAGAAGCCCACCTCGCTCGAACTGCCGCTGGCCATCGATGTCGATTCGCTGACGCTTGAGCGGCTGTCGCTGCTGCAGGGCACGGCGCCCACGGCCGAGCCGATGGTGTTCAGCAACCTGGCCGGCGCGCTGCACAGCGACGGCCAGCGCCACCGCGTCAGCGTGGACAAGCTGGAAACACCGTACGGCAAGCTGGCGGCCAACGCCCAGGTGGGCGCACGCGCGCCGTTTGCGCTCAGCGCCGAAGCCTTGCTGGAGAGCAGCTGGCAGGATGAGTCCTTTGCCGTCAACGCCACCGCCAAGGGCAACCTGGACGCGCTGCGCGCCGAGCTGCAGGCCAGCGGCGACCGCATCCACCTGCGCGCCGGCGTCGACCTGACGCCGTTCGGCAAGGTGCCGTTCACGCACCTGCTGGTCGATGGCGATCGCATCAACCCGCGCCTGTTCAGCCCGTCGGCGCCCCAGGCCAACCTGACCGTGCATGCCGAACTGCGGCCGGTGGGCGGCGTGGCGGCGGCTGCCGGCGCGCAGGCGGCCAGCGCCGTGGCGGCATCGGCGCCGCCGGCGGCATCGGGGGTCTCCGCATCCGCCCCTGCCGCTGCGCCTGCGCCCGCACCGCTGGCTGTCGCCGGCGACATCGAGATCCGCAACCTGGAAGCCGGTCCGCTGGACAAGGAGCGACTGCCGGTGCAGTCGGTGCGCGCCCATGTCGAGCTGAGCGAGATGGCACAGGCCGTCTCGGACCTGCGCGTGGCGCTGGCCGGCAAGGCCGAGATCTCCGGCGGCGGTTCGCTGCGCGGCGGCCGGGGCGGTTTCGACCTGGACGTGCGCAGGCTGGACCCGGCCGCGCTGCATGGCTCGCTGACCAGCGCCAGCCTGTCCGGCCCGGTGGTGGTGCGGATGGAGCCGGGCCGGCAAAGCGTGGCGCTGGACCTGTCGGGCGGGCCGCTCAAGCTTTTCGCCGATGCCAGCATCGATGCCGAGGCGCTCACGCTGGCCACGCTGCGCGCCGCGGTGGGCCCGGGTCTGCTGACCGCGGAAGGCAAGCTCGGCCTGAAGGACAAGCAGCCGTTCAGCTTCAAGGGCAAGCTGGCCTCGTTCGATCCCTCGCGCCTGGCCAAGGTTGCCGCGGGCCGCATCAATGCGGACTTCACCGCGACCGGCGAGATCGCGCCCGAACTCGGTGTGGCGCTGGATTTCGCCGTGCATGAGAGCGAATACGCGGGCCTGCCGATGACCGGCGGCGGCAAGGTGCGCCTGGCGGGCGAGCGGCTCTTGCCGAGCGAGGCTTCGCTGAGCATGGCCGGCAACCAGGCCAACCTGCGCGGCAGCTTCGGCGCGCGCGGCGATGCGCTCAAGCTGGCGGTCGATGCGCCGCAGCTGGAGCGGCTCAAGTTTGGCGTGGCCGGCAAGCTCAAGCTCGACGCCACCATCACCGGCACGCTGAAGAAACCCGAAGTGGTGGCCGACTACAACGCGCAGGCGCTGGAAGTGGGCCCGCACAAGGTGGCCAGCGCCAGCGGCCGCGCCGAGGTGCGTGGCGGCCTGGACGGCCCGCTCTCGGTGCAGCTGGCCGCGCGCGACTACCGCGGCCCGCAGGCCAGCCTGAGCACGCTCGACGCCACGCTCAACGGCACCCAGGCCAACCATACCTTCGACGTCAAGGCGGCCGGCAGCCTGAACAAGCGGCCATTGCAGCTGGCGCTGGCGGGGCAGGGCGCGTGGAAGGGCAAGGACGGCTGGAACGGCACCATCCGCACGCTGGAAGAGCGCGGCACCGTCAACCTGCGCCTGGCCGCGCCGACGCAGCTGCTGGTGGCCGACCAGCGCGTGCGCCTGGGCGCAGCGCGCCTGCTGCTGGACCGCGCCACGCTGACCATCGACAGCCTGGACTGGGACCACGGCCGCATCCGCAGCGCGGGCAGCCTGGACGGCCTGCAGGTGGGCCATGTGCTGGAGCTGATGGAAACCATCACCGGCGAGAAGCCGCCGGTGCGCTCCGACCTGGTCATCGACGGCCGCTGGAACCTGGCGCTGGCCGAGACCGCGACCGGCTTTGCCGAACTGCGGCGGCGCAGCGGCGACCTCTCGGTCAACGCCGGCCGGGGCTTCACCACGCTCGGCCTGGGCGAGACCAGCCTACGCGCCGACGCCGGCGGCAACCGCATCGCGCTGCGCGGCGGCATGGTGTCGGGCCGCATCGGCAAGGTGGTGGTGGACGCCTCCGCCGGACTGGTGCAGGAGCAGGGGCTGCAGACCGTGGGCCCGGCCTCGACCCTGGGCGGCACGGTCACCGTCGACGTGCCGCGGCTGAAATCGCTGGAAGCGCTGACCGGCCCGCAGTACGCCTTCGACGGCAAACTGGCCGCGGCGATGCGCCTGGCCGGCACGATCGGCGCGCCGCTGCTGACCGGCACCGTCGACGGCGACAACCTCGCCGTCACGCTGTACGACCTGGGCCTGCGCCTGACCGACGGCACCGTGCGCGTGGTGCTGGACCAGAACACGGTCGAGCTCAAGCACGTGGAATTCCACGGCGGCGACGGCAAGATCACCGCCACCGGCAACGTCAAGCTGGGCGAGGCCGATCCCAACCTGACCGGCAAGATCGTCGCCGACAAGCTGCAGCTGTTCGCCAGCCCCGAGCGCACGCTGGTGGTCTCGGGCGATGCCACCATCGCCAACGAGAACAAGCAGGTCGTGATCCGCGGCAAGATCCATGTCGACCGCGGCCTGTTCGACCTGCCCAAGGCCGGCGCGCCGGTGCTGGGCGACGATGTGGTGGTGATCCGGCGCAAGGACCAGCGCGCCGTGAAGACTGCCGCCACGCAGGCGCCGGAGACCAAGCCGGCAAGCAAGTTCAGCCCGGTGATCGACCTGACCGTGGACCTGGGCAACAACTTCCGCTTCCGGGGCGCGGGCGCGGACCTGTTGCTGGCCGGCCAGATGGGTGTCAAGAGCGAACCCCTGGCACCGATGAAGGCCACCGGCACGGTGCGCGTGACCGACGGCACTTATGAAGCCTTCGGGCGCAAGCTCGACATCGAGCGCGGCATCATCAACTTCAACGGCCCGATCGACAACCCGAACATGAACATCCGCGCCATGCGCCGCAACCAGGAAGTGGAGGCGGGCGTGGAGGTGACCGGCACGGTGCGGCTGCCGCGCGTGCGGCTGGTGTCGGAACCCAATGTGCCGGATGAGGATAAGCTCTCGTGGCTGATGTTCGGCTACGGCGCCGAAAGCGCCGGTGCCGGCCAGCAGCGCCAGCTGGGTGGTGCCGCGCTGGGCGGCGCGGCGCTGGGCATGATCGGCGGCAAGGCCGGCAAGGGCATCGTGCAGCATTTCGGCATCGACGAATTCTCGATCGGGCCCAGCACCGCGGGTCTCAATGACCAGCAGGTGGTCAGCATGGGCAAGGCCATTACCGAGCGTATGTCGGTAGGCTATGAGCAAAGCCTGACATCGGCCTCGAACGTGGTGAAGCTGACCTGGCAGTTTTCACGGCGCTGGTCGCTGATTGCCAAGGGCGGGTCCATCAACGGTTTGTCGGTCTTGTTCAACCGCCGCTTCGACAGCTGGGCGAACCTGTTCAGCGGGACCTCGGGTCGCAGCGACACCAGAAGGAGCCAGCAGGATGAGAGCCAGCCAACCAGTCCCGACAGCGCGGCACAGGCAGCCTCGGCAGCCATCGCCGAGCCCGTGCGCCGCTGACGGACGCCCCGCAACTTTCGCGTCGCCGCGACGCCTTGCCGCCATGGGACTCTTTGCCTCTTTGCTTGCGCTGTTCGGCTGCGACCAGCAGAAGGTCGATGAAGCCATGAAGAAGGCGGGCGACACCGCCCGCAACACCTGGAACGCGATCAAGCCCGACAGCGAGCTGTTCAAGGGCATCGTTCCCGGCCAGTCCACCGAGGAAGACCTGCGGCGCCAGGCCGGCAAGCCGGAGATCGTCTGGGAAGAAGCGGACGGCGGGCGCCGGCTTGAATACCCGCGCGGCCCGGAGGGCACTACCACCTGGATGGTCACCATCAGCGCCGATGGCAAGGTCGCGAAGATCGAGCAGGTGCTGTCAGCCGAGAACTTCGCCCGCGTGCGCGCCGGCATGAGCAAGGACGACATCCGCCGCTTGCTGGGCAAGCCCACCAAGGTGGAGGCGTTTGCGCTGAAGAAGGAAGAGGTATGGGGCTACCGCTGGATGGAAACCTCCACCGACAAGGCCTTCTTCAACGTGCATTTCAACAGCGACGGCACCGTCACCACGACCTCGCGCAGCGACGATCCGTCGAAGATGCAGGGCGGCTGACGCGCGCCCCGGTCGTCAGTGGAGCAGGTGGCAGGCGGCCACGTGCGCCGGCGCGGCTGAGCCGGCGGCCGGGTCCAGCCGCAGCATGCGGGGGATCTCGGTGGCGCAGGCCGGCACCGCGCGCGGGCAGCGCGGATGGAACTTGCAGCCCGCTGGCGGGTTCAGCGCCGAGCCGATATCGCCCAGGATCAGCCCCTCGGCCGGCTGGTGGTCGGGGTCGGGCCGCGGCGCCGAGCCCAGCAATGCCTGCGTGTAGGGGTGGCGCGGGGTGCTGAACACCGCCGCGCTGGGCCCGCTTTCGGCCATATTGCCCAGGTACATCACGCCCACCGCCGAGCTGAAGTGCTCCACCAGCGCCAGGTCATGGGCGATCACCACATAGGCCAGGCCGAAGCTGCGCTGGATATCGGACAGCAGGTTGACGATCTGCGCCCGGATCGAGACATCCAGCGCCGAGGTGGGCTCGTCCAGCACGATCAGCCGCGGCTGCAGCGCCAGCGCGCGCGCCACGGCAATGCGCTGGCGCTGGCCGCCGCTGAACTCGTGCGGGTACAGGTCGAGCGCGCCGGGCGGCAGGCCGACGATCTCCAGCAGCTCCAGCAGCCGCCGGCGCAGCGCGGCGCGGTCGCCGCCCTGGCCGTGCGCAAGCAGCGGCTCGGCCAGCAGCATGCCCACTTTCAGGCGCGGATTGAGCGACGAGGACGGATCCTGGAACACCGCCTGCACCTGGCGCCGGTAGCCCAGCACGCCCTTGCGGTCCAGCGCCAGCACGTCCTGGCCGTCGAAGCGGATGGTGCCGGCGCTAGGGCGCTCAAGCAGCAGCAGCTGCCTGGCGATGGTGGTCTTGCCGCAGCCGGACTCGCCCACCAGCGCATAGGTCTGGCCGGCATCCACGGCAAAGCTGACGCCGTCGACGGCGCGCACGGTGCCGCCGCCGCGCGCGGGGAAATGCTTCTTCAGGTTTTCGACTTCGAGCAGCATGGCCGCCTCCTGGGTTCTCAGCCGGCCGACGCCAGCCAGCAACTGACCTTGTGGCCCGATTCAAGTTCGATCTCGGGGGGATAGGCGTCATCGCACAGCGGCTTGCGGTGCGGGCAGCGCGCCGCGAAGCGACAGCCGTGCGGCGGGTCGATCAGGCTGGGCGGGCTGCCCTGGATGGCGTAGAGCCGCTCGCGCTTTTCGCCGAAGTGGGGAATGGCCTGGAGCAGGGCCTGCGTGTAGGGATGCGCGGGGCGCTGGTACAGCGTGCGCACATCGCCGGTCTCGACAATGCGCCCGGCGTACATCACCGCGACCCGGTGGCAGATGCTGGCTGCCACGCCCAGGTCGTGCGTGATCAGGATGATGCCGACACCGGTCTGCGCCTGGATCTTGCGGAACAGCGCCATGATCTGCACCTGGATGGTCACGTCCAGTGCCGAGGTGGGCTCGTCCGCCACCAGCAGGCGCGGCGCGCTGGCGATGGCCATGCCGGTCACCACGCGCTGGCGCATGCCGCCGCTGAACTGGTGCGGATAGTCGTCCAGCCGCGTCTCGGGCGAGGGGATGCGCACGCTGTCCAGCACCTGCACCACCTGGCGCCGGCGCGCCTCGCGGCTGTCGGCGCGGCCGTGGTAGCGCAGCGGTGCGCCGACCTGGTCGCCCACCGTGAAGACCGGGTTCAGCGAGGTCAGCGGATCCTGCGAGATCATCGCGATCTTGCGGCCGCGGTACTGCGTGCTCATGGTCTTCTCGGGCAGCTGCAGCAGGTCAACGCCATCGAGCAGCACCTTGCCGCCCAGTTGCACGCCGCCCTGGCGCGGCAGCAGGCGCAGGATCGACAGGATGGTCATGGACTTGCCGGAGCCGGATTCGCCCACCACGCCCAGGGTCTCGCCCTCATGCACGTGCAGGTCGACCCCGTCCACGGCGCGCACCGTGCCGCGGCGCAGTCCTAGGTGCGTGGTCAGCCCCTGCACCGACAGCATGGGCGCGCCGCGGGGGGAGCCCCCGGCGGCGGACGTGGGCGACGGGCATTGCGTCACGTGCGGATCGGGGCCGGTCATAGCTGCCTCCTTTTCGGGTCGAAGTGGTCGCGCAGCCAGTCGCCCAGCAGGTTGGACGCCAGGCAGGTGGCCATGATGGCCAGTCCGGGCATGGTGATGGCCCACCATGCGTTGGTGATGTAGTTGCGCGCATCGGCCAGCATCAGCCCCCACGACACATCGGGTTGCTGGATGCCCAGCCCGAGAAAGCTGAGCGAGGCCTCGAAGATGATCACCTGGCCCACCTGCAGCGTGGCCAGCACCAGCAGGGTGTTGAGCAGGTTGGGCAGCAGGTGGCGGCGGAAGATGGTGAGCGTGCCGCAGCCGGCCACGCGCGCCAGCGCCACGTAGTCGCGCTGCTTGAGCGACATCACCTCGCCGCGCACGATGCGCGCGTACCAGGTCCAGTAGGTCACCACGATCACCAGCACCACGGTGTTGAAGCCCGGGCCCAGCACCGCGGCCAGCACCAGCGCCAGCGCCAGCGCGGGGATCGACATCTGGATATCGACCAGCCGCATGATGAGCGCGTCCAGGCGTCCGCCGAAGTAGCCGGCCAGCATGCCGGCGGCGGTGCCGATGCCGCCCGAGATCAGGATCGCGTACAGCGCGACCACCAGCGAGATGCGCGTGCCGGCCATGATGCGCGAGAGCAGGTCGCGCCCCATGTTGTCGGTGCCCAGCGGATAGGCCCAGCTGCCGCCCGCCAGCCAGGCCGGCGGCTGGAAGGCCAGGCCGAGGTCGAGGCCGTTGGGGTCGTGCGGCAGCAGCGCCTCGCCGCCGACGGCGCAGACCAGCAGCACGGGGAAGATTGCCAGCGCAAACCAGGGCAGGCCACCCAGGTCACGCCGCTGGCGCTTGCGGGCCGGCGCCGCCGTGGCGCTGGCAGGAGGAACGGCGATCTCAGGCATGGCGGATCCTCGGGTCGATCAGGCCGTAGCTCAGGTCGACCAGCAGGTTGGACAGCACGAACAGCACGGAGGTGAGCATCACGCCCGCCTGCACCACGGGAAAATCGCGCGCGAACACGGCCTCGACCACGGTGCGGCCGACGCCTGGCCAGGCGAAGATGACTTCGACCACGAAGGCGCCGCCCAGCATCGCCGCGAAGTACACACCGAGGATGGTCACCAGCGGAATCGCCGCATTGCGCAGCGCGTACTTCCAGATCAGCACGTGCTCGGGCAGGCCCATGGCGCGGCCCATGCGGATGTAGTCGCTGTCCAGCACATCCAGCATGGCCGAGCGCACCACGCGGGTCTGCGCGGCCACCGGATACCAGCCCAGCGCAATCGCGGGCAGCACCAGGCTGTTCCACGATTCGCGCCCGAACGCGGGCAGCCAGTTCAGCTGCACCGCGAAGAACAGGATCAGCAGCAGTCCGACCCAGAAGTTGGGCATGGCCTGGCCGAGCATGGCGAAGACCTTGGCAAAGCGGTCGAACCAGGAGCCGCGGTAGACCGCCGACAGCACGCCGAACGGCACCGCCATCGCAATCGAGAAGCCCAGCGCGGCCAGCGCCAGTTCCACCGTGGCCGGCAGCCGCTCCAGGATCAGCCCCAGTGCCGGTTCCTGCCAGCGGTAGGAGTTGCCGAAGTCGCCGGTGACGGCATGGCCGAGGAAGACCAGGTACTGCGCCACCAGGGGCTGGTCCAGGCCGAGATGGCGGCGCGTTGCCTCGATCACCTGCGGCGGCGCGTCGGCCGGCAGCAGCAAGGCAAGCGGGTCGCCGGACAGGCGCGAGATCAGGAAGATGATCACGCTCGCGCCAAGGATGCTGATCAGGCCGTGCAGCAGGCGTTTTGCAATAGGCATGACAGGCTCCGTCGGAGATTCGTCAGCGGGGATGCCGCGTCCGGCACGGGCGCCGGGCGCGGCGGCGGATCAGCGCTGCTTCCAGCTGACTTCCTGGAACGAGCGCCAGTAGTCGCGGATGGGCCAGGGCACGTAGTTGATCTTGTTGTCGCGCCAGGCAAAGGTCACCAGCGGCCGGTAGGTCGGCAGGCCGCCCAGCACGCGCTCCTGCTTGAGCCGCGCGATCTGGCGCAGCAGCGCGGTGCGCGCCGCGGGGTCCATGGTCTGACGCTGCTTCTCAAGCAGCGCGTCGACCTCGGGGTCGCTGGTGTAGGAATAAGTGCCCCAGCCGCCGCCGCTCTGGTAGCTGTGCAAATGGCCGGACCAGGCCAGTCCCGGGTCGCCGGGCAGGCCCTGCGACCACATCCAGCTCAGCACGCCGTCCATCTCCGGCGGGCCTGAGCGGCCGCGCTTGCCCAGGCTGATCCAGGCCCCGTACTCCAGGTTGCGCACCTGGCAGCGGATGCCCACGGAACTCAGGTAGGCATACATGGCTTCGCCCACTTCCTTCACGCCCGGTTCGCGCGGCGTGGTGAGGTTGTAGCAGGGGGTCTCGAAGCCATTGGGGTAGCCCGCCTGCCTGAGCAGCTCGCGCGCACGCTTCTGGTCGAAGGCGTAGGGCTTGAGTTCGGGGTCGTAGCCATTCGACTCCTTGCCCACCTGCGCATAGCGCTCGCCCTGGCCGAACAGCACGCGCTTGATGATGGCGTCGACGTCGATGGCGTGCGCGGCCGCCTGCCGCACGCGCACATCGTTGAACGGCGACTTCGGCATCTGCGTGTTGAAATTGAGGAAGAGGTTGTTGCCGCTCACCAGCGTGACGGTCTTCACGCCCGGCATCTTCTTGAACTCTTCGACCATCGAAGGCGGTACGTTGTCGATGAAATCGACCTTCCCGGTCTTGAAGGCCGCCACCCGGGTCAGGTCCTCGGGAATCACCTTGATGGTCAGGTCCTTGACGCCGGGCCGCTTTTCCTTGTTCCAGTAGCCGTCAAACGCTTCCAGCTTCAGCTCGTCCTTGACCGTGCGCGAGACAAACTTCCATGGGCCGGTGCCGACCGGCTTGCGGGCGAACTCTTCTTCGCCGACCTTCTGGATGTACTTCTTGGGCATGGCCCACAGCTGCATGTTGCCGACGATGAACTGCGCATCCGGCTCCTTGAAATGCAGCCTGAAGCGGTGCGCATCCACGATCTCGAAACGCTCGACCGACGAGACATAGTGCGAGAAGAAGCTGCTCTTGGGGTCGCGCTGGCGTTGCCAGGAGAACTCGAGGTCCTCGGACGTCAGCGGGTCGCCGTTGTGGAAGCGCACGCCCTTGCGCAGCTGCACGTCGAGCACGGGCTTGCCGTCCTTGCCGGTTTCCAGCTTCCAGTTCTCCGCCAGCCAGTTCTCGTCCTTGAGCGCGGCATTGCGGCGCACCAGCATCTCGAAGATCTGGCCGACAAAGTAGTGGTCGACGCCGGCCGAGATCTTGACCGGATCGAGCGTGGTCGACTCCGCGCCGAAGGCGACGGTGAGGCTGCCGGTGGCCGGCGAGGGCGGGGCGGCCTGGGCCGCGGGGATGGTGGCGGCGGCCAGCATGCCGGCCAGCAGGCGGCGCCGGGCGGCGTCGGTCAACTTCACTTGCATGGTGCTCCTCCTGTTGCGCCGTCTCGTGGCGGCGCTGTTGGTGTGGATAACGGATGCGCTCAGCGCGGGAAGCTGCCTTCCAGCTGGCGTACCACCTCCAGCAGGCGCGGGCGCACCTCGTCGAGCAGGAATGAAGGGGACAGGCGGAACGACGGTCCGCCCACGTTGAGGGCCATGGGCGGCATGCCATGGCCGGGCTCGAAGCCGCGCGCGATGCCGTTGACGTCTGGCTGCCAATCGCCCATCGAGCAGGTCACGCCCAGGGTGAGGTGGTCCGCCAGGCCCTGTTCGATGCCCTGGCGCAGGCGCGGCCACGCCATGTCGTCGACGTCGCGCACCTGTTCCATGAAGGCCTGCCGCTCTTCGTCCGGCACCACCGCCAGCCAGGCGCGGCCGATGGCCGAGGTGGCGACCGGAATGCGCGAGCCGGTATCGAGCGTCAGCGCAATCGCGGCGCAGCTGCGGCAGTGCTCGACATAGATCATCGAGAAGCGGTCGCGCGTGCCCAGCGACACCGTGCCGCCGGAAAAGTCCGCCAACTCCTGCATCAGCGGTCGCGCCACCTTGCGGATGTCCAGCCGCGACAGCATGGCGCTGCCCAGCCGCAGGCAGGCCGTGCCCAGGCTGTACTTGTGGCTGCCTTCGGCCTGCGCCAGGTAGCCCAGCCGGGTCAGGGTGGAGGTCAGGCGCGATACGGTCGACTTGGGCAGCCCGCAGCGCCGGGCGATTTCCTGGTTGCCCAGCACGCGGTCGCTGGTGCGGAAGCAGGCCAGCACTTCCAGCCCGCGCGCCAGCGCGGTGACGAAGTGGCGGTCTTCCTTGAAGGCATTGCCGGTGGATCGGTCCTGCATAACCGTTGGCTCCCTCGTTGTGCCGTTGCACGCCAGCCGCGCTTGTTCGACGCGCAGGCGTGCCGGACGCGCGCGCGGCGTCCTGGTCCGGTACGGCGGTACTACCCGACAGCGGTCCCGTTCAGCCGCCGGCCTCGGTATCCAGCAAGGCCTGCAGCTCGACCTTGCGCACCTTGCCGGTGGCGGTCAGCGGGAACTCGGGCAGGATGCGGATCTCGGGCACCTTGTAGACCGCCATCTGCTCGCGGCACCATGCATGCAGCGTGTCGGCAGTGATGCCGTCGGCGTGCTCGGCGCGCAGGCGGATAAAGGCCACCGGCACCTGGCCCTTGTCCGGGTCGGGGCGGCCCACCACGGCCGACCCCAGCACCGCCGGGTGGCGCGACAGCAGCACCTCCAGCTCGGACGGGAACACGCTCATGCCGCGCACCTTGAGCATCTCCTTGCGCCGTCCCAGGAAATGCAGGTAGCCCGCCTCGTCATAGGCGCCGATATCGCCGGTGCGGAACCAGCCGTCGCGGAATACCTCGGCATCGACGTCGGGGCGGCCCCAGTAGCCCTTGAACAGCGACGGCGTGCTGACCACGATCTCGCCTTCCTCGCCGACCGGCAGCACCGCGCCGGTGTCGAAGTCGCAGATCTTGATGCGCGTGCCCGGCACCGGCAGGCCGACAAAGACCGGGCGGCCGCGCAGGTCCATGTCGTCGTCCTGCATGCCGGTGGTGAAGGTGTCGCTGGTATGGGTCTCGGTCATGCCCCAGGCGCCTTCGGCAATGATGCTGCCGGTCAGCGCGTGCCAGCGCTGGCGGATGTCGGGGGTGATCTTGCGGATGAACGAGGCGGCGCGCGTGTGCTGCAGCGAACGCAGGTCGTAGCGGCCGGATTCGGGGTGGTTCATCAGTTCGACCGCGTTGTCCACCACCACGAAGGTGCGGTTGACGCGATAGCGCTCGATCGCGGCCATTACCGCCACCGGGTCCCAGCGCGCCAGCAGCACCACGGTCGCGCCGCTGAAGATCGGATAGATCAGCCCGAGGTTCTCGCCCGCGATCCAGAACATCGGCAGGAAGTTCAGCATCACGTCGTTCGAGCCCTCTGCCAGCCGTTCCGCATCGACACCGCCGGTGAGCGCGTAGGAAGCCGCTGCGGTGTAGACCATGTCGCGCTGCGTGTGCATGCAGCCTTTGGGCAGGCCGGTGGTGCCGCCGGTGTAGTTCAGCGCGGCCAGCGCGTCCATGTCGACCGGGGGCAGTGCGACCGGCGTGGTGTCGCGCAGCGCCTGCAGCAGGTCGATGGTGCCTTCCACTGCCAGCGGAGGCGCGTCGAGGCCCGCTGGCAGCGGCAGGTCCGGCTGCGCCGGCAGCATCGCGCCGGCACTGGTGGTGTAGACGGTGTGCAGCCGCGTCTGTGCGCGCACCGACATCAGCAGCGGCGCAAGCTGGTCCTGCACGATGGCGGTGGTGGCGCCGGCATCGTTCAGTTCGTAGACCAGCTCCTGTTCCTTGAAGAGCGGGTTGACCGGCACATAGACCGCGCCCAGCTTCAGGATACCGTAGAAGACCACGTGGAATTGCGGGCAGTTGCCCATCATCACCGCCACCCGGTCGCCCGCGCCCACGCCGCGGTCCTTGAGCAGCGCGGCGCAGCGCTCGGACAGGTCGTCGAGCTCGGCATAGGTCACGGTGGTGCCGTACCAGACCAGCGCGGCGTGGTCCGGGCGCTTGCGCGCCCACGCGCGCAGGTAGTCGCCCAGCGGAGCCTCGCCATGGGGATAGACCGGTGCATCGGGCAGGCCTGCGGGCCAGATCTTGCGATGCCGGGCTTCCAGGTCCTCGAAGAACGCCTGTTCGTTCATCTGCTGTCTCCTCTTGCTTTCGCTCTGGTTCTGTCTGCCGCCGCGCCTACCAGGCGTCGACGAAGGTGCGCATCGGGCGCTGGGGATTGGCGGCACCGGCCTCGAGCCCGCTGACCACCCACTGGCGGGTGGCGGCAGGGTCGATCACGGCGTCGAGTTCCAATGCCGCAGCGGCGTTGATGGCATGGCCGCGCTCGTACATCTGCGCCACCAGCTGCTGGTACAGCGCATCGCGCTGCGGGCCGGCCGGCAGCGCTTCCAGCTCCTTGCGGAAGCCCAGCCGCACCGCGCCCTCCAGGCCCATGCCGCCGAATTCGCCGGTTGGCCACGAGACCGTGAAGGTCGGCGCGCGGAAGCCGCCCGCGGCCATCGCCATCGCGCCCAGGCCGTAGCCCTTGCGCAGCACCACCGCCAGGAACGGCACGCGCAGCTTGGCGCCGGCGACGAACATGCGCGACACATGGCGCACCTGGGCGCGGGCCTCGACCTCCGGGCCCACCATGAAGCCCGGAGTGTCGATCAGCGATACGATCGGCAGCCCGTGCGCATTGCACACCTGCATGAAGCGCGCGGCCTTGTCGGCGGCGTCGGCATCGATGGCGCCGCCGAGGTGGCGCGGGTTGTTGGCGAGAATGCCCACGGGCCGGCCTTCGATGCGCGCCAGCGCGGTGTGGATGCCGGTGCCGAAGCCGGCGCGCAGTTCCAGCACGCTGCCCGCGTCGGCCAGGCCGGCGATGGCGGCGCGCGTGTCATAGACGCGCAGGCGGTTTTCCGGCACCACCTGGCGCAGCGCCAGCGCGTCAGGCGCCTGCCAGTCGTCGACACGGCCCTGGAACATCGACAGGTAATGCCTGGCCGCGGCCACCGCGTCGGCCTCATCGTCGACCAGCAAGTCGACCACGCCGTTGTGGTACTGCACCGTGGCCGGGCCGATGTCCTCGGGGCGGAACACGCCCAGGCCGCCGCCTTCGATCATGGCCGGGCCGGCCATGCCGATGTTGGCGTTGCGCGTGGCGATGATCAGGTCGCAACAGCCCAGCAGCGCGGCATTGCCGGCAAAGCAGCGCCCGGAGGCGATGCCCACCACCGGCACTTCGCCGCTCAGCTCGGCGAAGGCGGCGAACGAAGGCTGGTACAGGCCGGCCACGGTGGGGAAGTCGATGTCGCCCGGGCGGCCGCCGCCGCCTTCGGCAAAGATCACCGTCGGCAGCCGGTTCCGCAGCGCCACCTCCAGGATGCGGTCGGTCTTGATATGGTTGCGCTTGCCCTGGGTGCCGGCCAGCACGGTGGCGTCGTAGGCCAGCACCGCGCAGCGCGCGCGCTCCGGTGCGAACAGGCTGCCGTTGACGGCGCCGGTACCGGTGATCAGCCCGTCGGCAGGGGTGTTGGCGATCAGGTCGGCCTCGCTGCGCCGGCTGGCCTGTGCCGCCAGCGCCAGGCCGCCGTATTCGCGGAAGCTGCCGGCATCGCACAGGTCGTCGACGTTCTCGCGCGCGGTGCGCTGGCCGCGCGCATGGCGGCGTGCCACGGCCTCGGGGCGGGCCGCGTCGTACAGGAAGGCATGGCGGTCGAGCACGCGCTGCAGGTCGGCGCGGATCGCTGACGGGTCGGTGTGCTCGGCCTCGCCGTCGGCATGGGCGCCAGCGTCGGCAGGCTCCAGCACCAGCATGACCTGGCCCTCGGCGACTTGCTCGCCGGAAGCGGTGCGCAGGTCGATCACGCGGCCCGCGTGCTCGGCCACGATGGCATGTTCCATCTTCATCGCATCGAGCACGGCCACGGTCTGGCCAGCCTTGACCAGGTCGTTCTCGCGCGCCAGTTCGATCACGCGTCCGTTCATAGGCGCGCGCACCGCGCACAGGCCCTCGCCCAGTTGCTCCTCGAAGCTTGCCGTGCTGGAAGGTGCCGCCACCCTGGGGGGGCTGCCTCCTGCGAGGGCCTGCCGCGCCGCGTCGTGCGCCGCAATCTGCGCGGCGCGTTCCAGCAGGGCGGGCAGCGCGGCTTCCATATAGCGCGTATGCACGTGCTGGCTGGCAAAGTCGTCGCGCTCGGCCAGCGCCCGCAGCAGGTCGAGGTTGGTGGCGATGCCGCCGATATTGAATTCCCCGAGCGCGCGCTGCAGGCGCCGCACTGCGTCAGCGAAGTTGTCGCTGGCCGAGGTGACGATCAGCTTGGCCAGCAGCGTGTCGTAATGCGCGGACGGTGCATAGCCGGTATAGCCGTGGGTGTCGACGCGCACGTCCGGCCCGGTGGGCGGATCGAAGCGCTCCAGCCGCCCCTGTGCCGGGCGTGCCAGCCCTTGCGCATCGGTGGCCTCGGCATTCACGCGCACCTGGATGGCATAGCCGCGCACGCGCGGCGGGTGCTGCGGGTCCAGCCCCAGTTCCGCCAGGCGCCGGCCTTCGGCCAGCCCCAGCTGCACGGCCACCAGGTCCATGCCGGTGACCTGCTCGGTGACGGTGTGCTCGACCTGCAGGCGCGGGTTGGCTTCGATAAAGACAAAGGGCAGGGCCGCGCCATCGCGGCGCGCACCGTCCTCGGGCTCTTCGACCAGGAATTCAAACGTGCCCAGGCTGCGGTAGCGCGCTTCGCGCGCGAGCGTGCAGGCGGCATCGACAATGCGCTGGCGCAGCGCCGGATCGAGCGCCGGGCTGGGCGCGATCTCGACCACTTTCTGGAAACGGCGTTGCAGCGTGCAGTCACGCTCGCCCAGTGCGATCACATGGTGGCCGTCGCCGGCGATCTGCACTTCGATATGGCGCGCGCGGGCCACCAGCCGTTCGGCGTAGATGGCATCGATGCCGAAGGCCGAGCGTGCTTCGGAGCGGCAGCGCGCATAGGCTTCGGGCAGCGCGTCGCGCTCGCGCACCACGCGCATGCCACGCCCGCCGCCGCCGCCCACCGCCTTGAGCACCACGCCGGCGCCGTCCTGTTCGTCGAAGAATGCGGTCACCGCATCGAGCGTGGCGCCGCCCGCGGTGGCGGGCATCACCGGTACGCCGCAGCGCGCGGCCAGCGCCAGCGCGCGGCCCTTGTCGCCGAACAGGGCCAGCTGCTCGGGCTCGGGGCCGACAAAGACGATCTCCGCGGCTGCGCAGGCGCTGGCAAAGTCGGCGCGCTCGCTGAGAAAGCCATAGCCAGGGTGGATGGCGTCGCAGCCGGTGGCGCGCGCTGCGCTGATGATGGCGGGAATGTCGAGATAGGCAGCGGCCCCCTGGCCCTGCAGCGCAACAGCTTCGTCGGCCAGCAGGCGGTGCCGGCTGGCATCGTCGTCGGTGGCATAGACCACCACGGTGGCGATGCCAAGGTCTCGTGCGGCGCGTTGCACGCGCAACGCGATCTCGCCACGATTGGCGATCAGGAGCTTCTTCACAAATGTCCCCTTCCATGCGAAGCGGCATCGCGCAAGCAGCGTTGCGTGGCCGGCTTCTGTTTTTTGGTTTGTGATTCTGCGAGGTGGAATCTACGCGGCTCGTCCAGGGGTCACAAGCGCGATGCGCCGGAACCATGTATGACATGCCGCGCGTGCATAGCGCGGGAGCAAGGGGGAGGGGGAAGGGCTGCCCGTTCTGTTCTGCATTGCAGAATCTCGGGCGGTGTGGCGGGTCGATCCAGAGGCCTGGCTGGCCTTGGATCGATACCGGTGGAACGCGCGGAACATGGCGTTACCGCGGATTTGCCGCCCTCTCCCGCCAGCGGGAGAGGGGAACGGCGATGAGTGCCCTGCTTCAGCCGATGCGCATGCCCGGCACCGCGCCCTCGTGCGGCTCCAGGATATACAGGCCCGGCGCGGCCTTCTCATCCGCCGCAGACGCAGCCAGCACCATGCCTTCGGACACGCCGAACTTCATCTTGCGCGGGGCCAGGTTGGCCACCACCACGGTCAGCTTGCCGACCAGCTGCTCCGGCGTGTAGGCCGACTGGATGCCGGAGAACACATTGCGGGTGCGGCCTTCGCCCAGGTCCAGCGTCAGCTGCAGCAGCTTGTTCGAACCTTCCACCTTCTGGCATTCGACAATCTTCGCGACGCGCAGGTCCACCTTGGCGAAGTCGTCGATGGTGATGGTGTCGGCGATCGGCTCGATCGCCGCGCCCGCGGCGGCCGGCGCCGCGGTTGCCTGCAGCGATTCGCGGTTGGCAGCCAGCAGCGCATCGACCTGCTTGGCATCGACGCGCGTCATCAGGTGCTGGTAGGCCTGCACCGGGCTGGCAGCCGACAGCTGCTTGTCGATGGCACGCCAGTCCAGCGGCTCGACGTTCAGGAAGCGCTCAACGCCGGCAGCCACGTTCGGCACCACCGGCTTCAGGTAGACCGTCAGCAGGCGGAAGGCTTCCAGCGAGACCGAGCATGCCGCATGCAGCGCCGCGCGCTTGTTTTCGTCCTTGGCCAGTTCCCACGGCTTCTCGGTGTCGACGAAGGAGTTGACCGCATCGGTCAGCTCCATCACCAGGCGCAACGCCTTGCTGTACTCGCGGGCTTCGTAGAGGTGTGCGACCTGCGGTGCGGCCTGGCGCAGCTGCTCGAGCAGCGGGTGGGCCAGCGCGGCCTCGTCGACCTTGCCTTCGAAGCGCTTGACCAGGAAGCCCGCGGCGCGGCTGGCGATATTGACGTACTTGCCGATCAGGTCGCTGTTCACGCGCGCAATGAAGTCATCGAGGTTCAGGTCGAGGTCTTCCATGCTCGCGTTGAGTTTGGCGGCGAAGTAGTAGCGCAGCCATTCCGGGTTCATGCCGGTGTCGACATAGCTCTGCGCGGTGATGAAGGTGCCGCGCGACTTGCTCATCTTGGCGCCGTCCACGGTCAGGAAGCCGTGGGCGAACACATTGGTCGGGGTGCGGTAGCCCGAGAAGCGCAGCATCGCCGGCCAGAACAGCGTGTGGAAGTACAGGATGTCCTTGCCGATGAAGTGGTACTGCTCGGCGGTGGAATGCGGGCCGACCCAGGCGTCGAAGTCGATGCCCTTCTTCGCGGCCAGGTTCTGGAAGCTGGCGTAGTAGCCGATCGGGGCGTCCAGCCACACGTAGAAATACTTGCCGGGCGCGCCGGGGATCTCGAAGCCGAAGTAGGGCGCATCGCGCGAGATGTCCCAGTCGGACAGGGTCGAGGCCTCGCCCTCGGCGCCCAGCCATTCCTGCATCTTGTTGGCGGCTTCGGGCTGGGCCAGGTCGGCCACCCATTCGCGCAGGAAGGTCTCGCAGCGCGGATCGGACAGCTTGAAGAAGTAATGGGCCGACGACTTGCGCACCGGCGTGGCGCCGGACACCACCGAATACGGGTTCTTCAGGTCGGTCGGCACGTAGGTGGTGCCGCAGACCTCGCAGGAGTCGCCGTACTGGTCCTTGGCGCCGCACTTGGGGCACTCGCCCTTGATGAAGCGGTCCGGCAGGAACATGTTCTTGACCGGGTCGAAGAACTGCTCGACCTCGCGCTCGGCGATCAGGTCCTCGGCCTTCAGGGCCAGGTAGATCTTTTCGCACAGCTCGCGGTTTTCTTCCGCGTCGGTGCTGTAGTAGTTGTCGAACGACACCAGGAAGCTGTCGAAGTCGCGCTTGTGCTCGGTCCAGACGCGGTCGATCAGTGCCTTGGGCGTGATGCCTTCCTTCTCTGCGCGCAGCATGACCGGCGTGCCGTGGGTGTCGTCGGCGCCGACGTAGTAGACCTCGTTGCCCATCATGCGCTGGAAACGCACCCAGATATCGGTCTGGATATATTCCACCAGGTGGCCGATATGGATCTGGCCGTTGGCATAAGGCAGGGCGGATGTGACGAGGATGCGACGTGCGGTCATAAACAGGAGCCGGTCAGGAGCGGGGAAGTATCAGGGGACGGCGCCAGCCAGGAGGGGAGGCGCGTGCCGGGAAGGGGCTATTTTAGCAACTGGCCAGCGCCTGCGCGCGGTTCCGCATGGCGGAATGACGAAGCCGGCGGATCCGTTCGGCCAAAAAAAAGCGCCGGTCAGAGCCGGCGCAGCTTTCCACAACGGAAAAGGAGGAGAAATCAGGTACCGCCCGGGAGGTCAGCCACCCATCGCGAGCCAGCAACGGTGGCAAGCGGCACCTGTTTCTATGACTAGGTCATCCTTGAATTGGTTTCAAAAAAATTTCGACGCGGCGATTTTGTGCCCGTCCGGCCTCCGAGCCGTTGTCCGCAACTGGCTGGGATTGCCCGCGCCCTTCGGCCGTCAGGCGGTTGCGTGCGACGCCGCGATCACCCAGGTAGCCGGCCACGCTCTGGGCGCGGCGCTGCGACAGCTGCATGTTGTAGCTGGGGTTGCCGGTGCTGTCGGTATGGCCCACCACGTTGGCGCTCACGTCCTGGTGCTGGCCCAGGGTCTGCGCGACCTGGTCGAGCACCGAGCGGAACGACGGCTTGATGGTGGCGCTGTCGGTATCGAAGGTAACCTGGCTGGGGATGTTGACCTTGAGCGTGCCATCCGGCTGCTCGGTGATCTGGGTGCCCGTGCCCGCGGTGTCCTTGTTCAGCTTGCCGCGGATGGCGTTCCAGTTGTAGCCGGTTGCGCCGCCGATGGCACCGCCCACTGCCGCGCCCACCAGCGTGCCGGTGGTATTGCCGCCGATCAGGTTGCCAAGCCCGGCGCCGACCGCGGCGCCCACGCCGGTGCCGACTGCCGTATGGGTCTGCTGTTCAGTGGCGCAACCTGCGGCCAGCAGCGTGGCAGCGGCGAGCGAGACAGTAACGAGCTTGATCTTCATGCTTTCTCCTTCTGATGTTCCCGTAAATGTTCTTGGTACCGCATCGCGATGGTAACGCCAAGGCTAGCGGCAGGTAACCCTTTGTACGCGTCGGGCCCGGCCGGTGCTGGCAACCGCCTGCGATGCCGGCGTACCGGGCCGTCCAACCGCACTACAATATGGATATGGCGGCGCGCGCACAAGTGCAAGCTTGTGAGATTTGTAAATGTCTGTAATCCCACACCCAATGCAGGGTATTGCGCGCGGATTTCCGGCGTTCATGGCCGGTGCTGCATACTTTGATACATTAGGCGCAGGCCATCATGCGCCAATCCCCCAAATCATCGAAGCGGAGTTTGTCTTGAGCGTCAGCACTGAGCAGGTCACCGAAGCCCTGCGCACCGTCATCGATCCCAATACGGGCAAGGACCTGGTGTCCACCCGCTCGGCCAGGAATATCCGCGTCGACGGCGGCGATGTCTCGCTGGAAGTCGAACTCGGCTACCCCGCGAAGAGCCAGTTCGATCCGATCCGCAAGCTGGTGGTTGCTGCGGTGCGGCAAGTGCCGGGCGTGAGCAATGTCAGCGTCGCCGTGACCATGAAGATCGTCGCGCACGCGGTGCAGCGCGGGGTCAAGCTGCTGCCGGGCGTGAAGAACGTGATTGC